>NZ_AKJO01000084.1:0-54682 GCF_000282295.1 Pseudomonas sp. GM33 | reverse complement strand
CCCCCAGCCAGTACCGGCTGCCGAGAACACGCAGCCCTCGATAATCCGCACGCTTTGTTCCAGTAAAGCCCGTTTCAGGCAGCGTGTCGAAATTTACCGGTTCCCCGCAGCGCATGCAGCCGGGCAGTAGCGAATTGCGCAAAAGATTGTTTGATGGCGGAAAAAGCTGGTCTAGCCGAACCCCCATAAAAAAACGGCGCCACTCTTCAAAGGAGGGCGCCGTTTTTGGTTTTAAGCCTTACGCCACGCCGACGAAATCGCTCGCTGTCAGGGCGACATGCCCGACCAGATCGATTTGGAAATCAGCGCCATTACCGTTGTTGACATTGCCCTCCACATACGTGTGATCAACCCCGCCGACATTGGCGAAGTGGTACTTCAATTGCGCTTGGTTACTGAACTCAGTGCCGACACCATTCCACTCGCCGAGGAAGGCAAAGTCCTGATTACCGGCGGAACCTGCGCCGGAGGTCCGGGCATCGATCTGAGACAGATCGATGTGGTCAGCTCCCTGCACAAAGTCGGTGATCACATCGCGGCTTGCGGTCGAAGTGCCCGAATCATTGATGGCGCTGAACATGAAGATGTCCGCCCCCGCCCCACCAGTCAAAATGTCGCGGTTGCCATTGCCTGTCAGCGTGTCAGCGCCATCTCCACCACTGAGGGTGTCGACGCCGCCTTGCCCGGTCAGGGCATTGTTGGCGTTATTGCCGGTCAAGCTGTTGGTGCCGTTGCTGCCGAGAACATTCTCGATGCCGCTCAAGGTGTCGCTACCGGTTTGCGAACTGCTCGCCAGGCCAGTAGACAAGTTGACCGTGGCGTTGGCCGAGGTCCCCGACAGGTCGTAGGTATCGGTGTCGCCACCACCGTCGTAGCTGTCATTGCCGTCATTGGCCGACGCCCGGAAGGTGTCGTTGCCAAGGCCACCGAACAGGCTGTCAATGCCTTGCCCACCAATCAGCACGTCGTCACCGCTGCCAGCGTCCATCCAGTCATCACCGCCCTGGCCCTGCAGCAGGTTATTCGCGCCGTCGCCCTGGATGTGATCATTGCCGGAACTACCGGTGACGTTCTCGATGCCGGTCAGGGAGTCGTTGCCGGTCTGGGTGCTGGTTGACGTGCCGAGGAGCAAATCGACCGTGGCCGACGCCGATGTGGCCGATAAGTCATAGGTGTCGGTACCCGCGCCGCCGTCATACTGGTCGTTGCCGTCGTTCAGCGATGCCAGCAGCGTATCGTTGCCTGCCTCACCAAAGACGGAGTCGTTGCCGGCCATGCCGCCAAGTTGGTTGTTACCGGTATTGCCGTGGATGACGTTGTCCAGCCCGTTACCCGTGCCGTTACTGTTGTTCGACCCCAGCAATGTCAGGTTCTCGACGTTGGCACCCAGGGTGTAGCTGACCGAAGACATGACCGTGTCGGTGCCTTCATTCAGATTTTCCTGAACCGTATCGCCATTGGCATCCACCCTGTAGATGTCGTTACCGGCGTTCCCCCGCATCGTGTCGTTACCGCTGCCGCCGTCAAGCAAGTCGGAGCCCAGGCCACCATTAAGGACGTCGTTGCCCGAGTACCCCATCAGGATGTCCTGATAGTTGGTGCCATTGAGCGTGTTGCCGAAGAAGTTGGTGCCTTCGATGAAGCGCCCTACCGCTTCCGAAGGGTCGGACGTCAGTTGTTCCACTGTGCCGTTGTTGTCGGTGTAAGTGGTGATGACCCGAAGCTGCTGGCCGAACTGCGCCGAGGTGGGCGCAAAGGTCGAGGCATTCGCCCCGGCAATACTGATCCAGGCCGCGCCCACCAGTGCTTGCCATTGGAAGCTGAACCCGCTTGGCGCAGGCAAGCCGTCGGCGTCCTGTATGGTCGAGGTATTGGCGGTCAGCCGGTATTGAGCTGGCACCGGACGGCCAGGTGTGGTCGGCGCAGTGGCAAACCCCGACAGCACCACATTGCCGGTTGGCAGACTGTTGGTGATGTTCAGGTTGACTGTGCGGTCGGCGAAACGCAGTTTTTCAATGCCAGTCACGATGTCGGTGCCATCGATATTCGCCGCGCCGACCCGCAAATCCACCACTTTGAACGCCGTGATCAACTCGCCACCCGGCCGGGTGTCGGTGAACTTGGTGATGCTGTAGTCGGCAAAATTGCCACTGTACAGCGCTTCATCGGCTGCGCCGTCGGCCGTGCCTGGGGCTGCGTGGTTGTCACCCAGAATGAAGTCCGGACGGGTCGCTTGCAGGCCAGTAAAGTGCTGGGCAAACCCCTGACTGGCGAGCAAGTGATTCAGATCGGCGAGTTTGATCGAGTCACCGACGATCACGTCATTACCGCCGTTACCTTGGGAGACATCATTGCCACTGCCGCCAATCAACCAGTTTTCCGTGGCATTACCGATCAGACCCGCCAGAGGGTTGGCCGGGGTCGTCGTGTTTGGACGGCTATCACTGAAGCGTGAACCGATCAAACCCTCAATGTCTGTCAGCAAGGCGTTGAACGGCTGGAACAGCACAGCAGTGCCCGGCGCCGCCACGATGTTCTGGTTGTTAAGGTCTGCGGCCGCATCCAGGGCAATGTTCACATCGCTGAAGGCCGCGATATCGAAGCCCACATCGCCAATGGCTTCATCGCCGTCACCTTGACCCGGAGCGCCACCCAGGCCAGGCAACAGAATGTCGTCACCGACACCTCCGAACTCCTGGTCACCCGTGGAACCGCCGGAAATGATGTCATCGCCGTCCTCACCGAACAGAATGTCCGGGCCATCGCCACCGTAGATCTCGTCGTTACCGTCTCCGCCATGCACCAGATCAGTGTCGCCGCCGGCATCGATGTAGTCATTGCCGGCGCCACCGTACAACTCGTCGATCCCGGCTTCACCGTAGAGGTGATCGTTACCGTTACCGCCAATCACCACATCGAGGGCACCTGCGCTGGTCCCGGCATAGATGGTGTCGTCCCCTTCACCGCCATCGAGGAAGTCTTCGATATCACCGCCGTAGATCACATCGTTGCCGTCACCGCCATAGATATGGTCGGCACCGGCCTTGCCATCGAGGATGTCATCGCCACCTTCGCCATAGATCGTATCGTCGCCATCGCCAGCGTCGAGCCAGTCGTTATAGTCGGTGCCAGACAATACTTCGTGCGAGTTATAGCCCACTGCCGCAGTGCCATCAGGGTTCAGGCCCTGGTCCGGACGGTAGTCACGGATATAGGTTTGAGCGGTATGCGTTTCCGGATTGGTCAGGCTGACCAGCAAGCCGTTACCGCCAATCCCGCCCGTGCCACCGGTTGAGTAAACGCCGACATGGTTCGCCGCAATCAGCGTGCCGTATTTGTGTTCACTCTTGTACGCCGTCGCACTCGCGCCGGAGTCGGTGTTGCTCAGTTCGATGTAGCTGTCGGCGTAACCGAATACATCACCGGCCAGGTGCCGGGCATCGGTGGTGCGTTCAATGATGTCCTTGAATTGCTCGGTCACTACCTGTTCGTTGAGGTTGGTCATCGCCGGCAAGCCGAGGTCGAGGCGGAACAGGTAATAGAAACGGTCGCCATCCATCAACCGTTCCATCTGATCCTCGAAGATAGCGTTGAAGGTGGTGCCCAGTTGCCCGGTGTAGACGTGTTTTTCCGCGAGGCCACCGATCCACAGATCAATCGCGTTGTAGCCGTCGTAACCGGCCACATGATTGCCGTTGGCATCTGCCGCACCGGAAAGGAAATAGGCCGCCTCTTCAGCCGTGACGCTGCCACCGGCATAGTTGGTGGTAACACCTGAGGTATCGGCATCGATGATGGCCTGGGCATGGGCCACGTCACCATCAAATGAATAGGCAGCGATGAAGTTCACCAATGACTCGGGGTGAATCATGTTGTTGGCGAAGTCACTCCAACTGGTATAGGGCGTCAAGCCATCCACGATCAGGTTCGTGTGATGCTGCGCGCCTGCCGGTGACGCCCTTTCCTCGATGAGCGCATCGTGAATCTGCTGACGCGCCTGGTTCAGGGTAGGCAGGCCCAAGTCGCGACCACGAGCCAGGTTGATGGTCGCCAGGTCCAGCGGCTGACCAAGCAGGCCTTGTTGCAAGGCCGGGGTGACAAATTCGTCGATCTCATTGCTGATCTGCCGGGTCATGCCCAAGGCAATGGCCGTCGGCCCTACCTCGGCAAAACCGCCGGGATTGAGGAACGCCTGCTCAAGCGCATAGTGGGTGATCGCACCGGTCAGGTCATAACCACCACTGGCATTTTTCTCGAGGGCATCGATGGTTTCGCGCAGTTGCGAGTGACCGAAACGGAACGCTGCCTGGCCGTACTCGAGCGAAATATTGGCGTTGATGCCCGAGTCATAGGTCACGAACTCTGGCAAATCCGGGGTGATCAGCCGGGCGTACTGGTCAATCGCAACGTGCTGGTACTCCATTTCCACGGTCAGCTTGGCGGCGTAGAACAGCTTATCCTGGTCCCAGGACACCGTAAGGCCATCCGCCTGGGTGAAATTGCCGTTGGCATCGGTATAAAAACCACCACTGCCATTGCTGACCTGCACCTGCCAGTTGTGACGCACGTTAACGTCAGTCTGGGCCAGCACTTCGTTTTGCAGATTGATCAGTTGTACGTTGTGGTCTTCATGGAAGACGTGATGGATCGCGGTCAGGCCAAAGTTTTCGTTGACCCTGCCGTCGCCGGCAATGTAGTGGTCGCCCACCGATTGCAGCAGCAGTTCGTTGGCCACCGCGTAATCGGCACTGCCCGCAGCGGCACTGATGGAGAAGTCGGCGAAATTGACAAAACTGAACAGGTTTTTCGGTCCGGAGTTATCGTAGTTGATGACCATCCCGAAGGGGTTGTTCGCGTCGAAGGTAATACTGGTGATATGCGCATCCAGAGACATCAGTTTCGCTTGGTCGATATGCAAATCATCGAAGTGCGGATTCATATCCAGAAGGATCGCCTCACGGGTGTACACCGCTTGCACGCCGGGAGTGCCGGGGTCTGCGTCCAACACATGACCATTGGCATCACGCACCCGGAAATTGCTGATGTCATCCCAGGTCAGATCGTCACGGCCGGTTGCCTGCACATGGGCGCGCAGTTCGCTCAGGGTTGGCAAAGTCTGGTGGGTCAACACGCCATTGAGGGTCCAGGCCGCGTCGTCACTCAAGGTGGTGCCATCGAACAGCGCTGCGCCAGCAATGAACTGTCCTGGATGATTTGGATCCGCCACCCACTGACGCAGCAATTGCGTCACCGCGTCATTGGAGCCATAAGTCTGGTTCTGGTCGATGTAGGGCGAGTCGAGGTTGACGTATTGCGCCTGTCCCTGCCCGTCCACCTCGCTGACTGAGGCCCGGTGTACCTTGATCGAGTACACAGGCTGCCCATCCGGACCGATCGAACCGTACAGCGGGTCGTCCGGCGCAAGGGGAATAGTGATCGTGGCGTTTTGATTGGGCTTGTTGATGAAGTCCAGCCCATGATCAAAGAACTGTCCAAACAGGGTGAACCAGCCAGTGGTCGACGGGTCTCCGCCGACAGTATTCTGGTTGCGGATGTAATACTGGCCGGAGTCCGGCGACGTGGTATCGACTTCGCCAATGGTACCCAGGATTCCCGGATCCGTGACGATCGCAACACCCGTGGCAGTGTGCTGTATATGCCCGTTGGCATCGGTGGCAAACGTCACTCCGCCACTGACGATGGTCTGGCTGATCATCCGTGGCGTGTAGTCCACCAGTGAAGCTGTCGGATCGCCATACAGTGAACTACTGTCAATCATGGGCGTAGCGCCCACAGGGACACCCGCCCCCGTCAATGCGGAATTGCTCAGATTCTGCTGGACATAGTGTGTGTAGTCCGAATGGGTCAGGCGTATGAAGTTCTGGCCGAAACTGCCCCAGGCCTGCCCATCCAGGGTCATGTTATTGAAGTGCCCCGAGACGTTGCGCAAGCCGATCGGGTCGCGGGCACCGTTGTACCAGATGGCTTCACCAAGAGGCACGTCAAGCGGATTGAAACTTCCCAGCACACCGAGCACATGGACACTACCATCCGAGCCCTGATAGCCGTAGAGCGGATCTCCAGCGGTGTTGTAACCGACGACATGAATGGTCGGAAAGGAAACCTGCTGATCAAGAAACGAAATATCTTTTTGATTGAGGGTGAAGCGCTTTAGCTCATACATGGCAATCTCCAGACGTACTTTGAGTTGCAGGGATTTCCAGCCGACATATCACTATGTTCAGGGAACCAACCCGATGGAAAAAGATGCAAAAGTCGAATCAAAAAACGAGACTTTCATAGCGGACGAGACTGAGACTTTGGTCGGACCAGCCGCTGGTTCCGATGGGGCTCGCAAGGGAATCTGGCGCACCCGGATAAAGGCCCAGACGCGCAAGCTGAGCCGCTCGGCCCAATTTGTCATTGCCGCTGCGGTGATCCTGGGGCTGACCATGTTCTTCGTCGGCAAACTGGTGAGCGAACGAATAGAAAGTGCTGCGGTGCAAAGCGCGGCAGAAGCAGGCGCCCACTACATGGAAGCGTTTCTGGAGCCCTATGTGCAGGAGATGGGGCGGGACGAAAACCTCTCGGATGAAAGTGTCAAATCCCTGGACCGCCTCATGGAAAACAGTTCGCTGAACCAGCACATTGTCTCGATCAAGATCTGGCGAGCGGATGGCACGGTCGTCTACAGCACGAATAAAGCCATCACCAATCGCGTCTTCCCAACAGACGAGATCTCCGAGGCGCTCAAGGGAAACGTGGTCACCGACCTTGAAGAGCTGAGCCAGGATGAAAACGAGTTCGAGCGCAAGCTCAACCTGCCGCTCTATGAGATCTACGCCCCGCTGCGGGATTTCAACACCAGGAAAGTGATCGCGGTGGGCGAGTTTTATGAAAGGGCCGAAAGTCTGGAGCGTGAAATCAACCGCGTCCGACAGCAGGTATGGATGGTCGTTGGCGCAGCGACGTTGGCAATGCTGACGCTGCTTTTTTTCATCGTGCGACGCGGCGACAAGATTATCGAGCAACAGCAAGTGGCACTGCGCTTACGGCTGTTGGAGCAAACTCGCCTGCGTATCAGCAACGCCGCACTCCAGCGCAAGATGGCGACGGCGACCCAGGAGTTTTCCCGGATCAACGAACTCAACTTGCGGCGCATTGGTGCAGACCTGCACGATGGGCCGGCGCAGTTATTGACCTTGATTCTGATCTGGCTCGACGAGTTGGCCGATAACGGTCCGGCTGTCGATCAGGAGGCGCTGGAAACCATTCGTGGTGCCGCCACCGACGCATTGCGGGAGGTCCGCGATTTATCACGAGGTCTGGCACTTCCGGAAATCAACGACCTGAGCCTGGTGGAAGAGTTGCAGCTGGTGGCGCAACGGCACGAGCAACGCACCGGCACCAGGGTCACCCTGGCCCTGGGGCCGCTACCAGAGGCCACGCCGCTGCCGCTCAAACTCTGTTTGTACCGTTTTGTCCAGGAAACCCTCAACAATGCTTACCGTCATGCCAACGGCGAGGGCCAGGTCATCCAGGCGCAATACATTGATCAGGTATTAAATATCAGCGTCAGGGACAGTGGTCCGGGTATGGCGGCGGACGCCATGCAACTCGATACATCCGGCAGAACCCGATTGGGCCTCGCCGGTTTGCGTTATCGCGTTGAATCGCTGGGCGGGTTGTTCAGTATCGACTCTTGTACCTCAGGGACGTCGGTCAATGCACAGTTCAAACTTTAGTCAGAAGCGGGTCCGGGCATCGACTGATGTTTTCCCTACGCCTATGTGAAATCGCCCGAGGGCTTCGCGCTCCCTGTAATACCGTAGGGCCGCGACCGCTTCAACACGATTTCGGGCATGCAGTTTCTGCATCACACAGGTCATGTAGTGCTTGACGGTTTTTTCGCTGATCAACAGCTTTGACGCAACCTCTCTATTGGTCAGGCCCTTGGAAACTTCATAAATAACCTGCTCCTCGCGCAAGGTCAGATCAAACGTGTGAATCTCCGCTGCGTGTGTCTTGAAGTTACTCAGCAGCTTGTTGACAAAATCAGGGGTGATATAAGTCTGCCCCTTGGCAACCAACCGGATCGCCAAGACCAGCTCCGGTCCGCTGACACCTTTCAACACATACCCGAGCGCGCCGGCCTCCAGCGCCAAAAAGGCGTCATTTTCGGACTCTGAAACCGTGAGCATCAGCACCTTCACATCCGACAGTTCAGTGGAAATGAACCGCACCGCGGCGAAAACATCACCCGGCATATTGACGTCCATCAGCATCACATCCGGACGCACCCTCTGGGCAATTTCCCTGGCCTCATCCGCGTTGGCGCCCTGCTCCACGACCTGCAGGTCCGCCCGTCTTTTCAATATGTTGGCAACGCCCTCACGCAACAACGGGTGGTCGTCGACAATGCAAATACGAATGAACGGATTCATGACGCGCTCCCGAAAGGATTAGCACTCGAACGACAGATCATTGATTAATAGCAGGAAACCCGGGATCACACCGGTCACCCGTCGTGTGTCCCAGGCTCCGGGTGTTCGAAAATCAGACTTAAGTCTGATAAAAGTCGATCGTCAACAAATAATCGACGTTACAAACATACAAATATTTACACCGCAACCTATTGTTTTTAAACGCCTCTAAAAACGCCAAAAAAAAGACAACCTCATAAAACCCGGATACATCTTTATCCGACCAACAGTCGCTCTCCTACGCTCAGGATTCAGTGCGGCAGGCACTCCACAAATCAAATTTTTCGAAATTTTGCAGGTCAGCGATTAGACTGGACATACGACCGTGTAATGACCGAGCAATACATCTGTAGCCGAAAGGGAGAAAACGTCTCGCGAACCAAGTGAATTGCGGGGCAAGTCAATAATTGCGGACCAGAAACGAACAAGGGTTTGCCCAGCTTTCGCTCGCAAACCCTTGATATATATGGTGCCCGAAGCCGGAATCGAACCGGCACGCCCTTACGAGCGGGGGATTTTAAGTCCCATGCGTCTACCAGTTTCGCCATTCGGGCGGTAGCGCGGTGAAACGTCCAGGTTTGCCAAATAACGATCTGGCAGTTCTGACGCCTGTGCAGCAGAGGTGGAAATATATACATCCCGCCCCGGTGAAGCAAGTTCGCAAATACCCTTTTCAAGACTAAATCTTGCAGGCTACTGCAAATAAAAAAGCTCCGTAAATCATAGATCTACGGAGCTTGTTTATTAGTGGAGGCCGAGGTCGGAATCGAACCGGCGTAGGCGGATTTGCAATCCGCTGCATAACCATTTTGCTACTCGGCCTCAAAACATTTGATATCTAGTAGCGCGACATCAAATGCGTACAAACTTGGAGCGGGAAACGAGACTCGAACTCGCGACCCCGACCTTGGCAAGGTCGTGCTCTACCAACTGAGCTATTCCCGCGTCTTGGTGTGGCGCATTCTATAGAATCCAGAAGCCCCGTCAACCCTTTGATTCAAAAAAGTTTTATTTCTTTTCAACGTCGGTCTTCAGATGTGGCCAGGCAGCCCGCAGGTACTGGACCATCGACCACAAAGTCAGGCCGGCCGACACCATCAGCAAGGTGTAGCCCAGCAAGACCCAGAAACTGAAATCCTTGGGATTGGCCAGCAGGATCACCAGCGCGAGCATTTGCGCGGCGGTTTTCCATTTGCCAAGGTTCGATACGGCGACGTGGGCACGTGCGCCCAGTTCGGCCATCCATTCGCGCAGTGCCGAGACGACAATCTCGCGACCGATGATCACGGCAGCCGGCAGCGTGAGCCACAGGTTTCCGTGTTCCTGCACCAACAGTACCAGTGCAACCGCCACCATCAGCTTGTCGGCAACCGGATCGAGAAAAGCCCCGAACGGTGTGCTTTGTTCCAGGCGGCGGGCCAGGTACCCGTCCAGCCAGTCGGTGGCGGCAGCAAAGGCGAAGACCGAGGCGGAAGCCACGAAGCTCCAGTGGTAAGGCAGGTAGAACAACAAAATAAAGATCGGAATGAGCAGAACGCGTAGAACGGTAATCAGATTAGGGATATTCATCGGCACAACTGGCTACGAGGTGAGGGGGCATTCTACTCGCTGTGCAGATTTGCATAAATCAACTCTGCGAGCTTTTTACTGATCCCGGGGGCTTTGGCAATTTCTTCGATGCTTGCACGAGACAGCTCCTGCAATCCACCAAAATGTTTCAACAAATCCCGCCGACGTGTCGGACCGACGCCAGCGACGCCTTCCAGTGTAGACGTCCGACGGGTTTTTCCACGCCGGGCGCGGTGCCCGGTGATGGCAAATCTGTGGGCTTCGTCGCGAATCTGCTGGATCAGATGCAGCGCGGGAGAATCGCCACGCAAGGTGAATTCATGCGCTGCGTCGTTCAGGTACAGGGTTTCGAAACCGGCCTTGCGCGTCGCGCCTTTTGCCACGCCGAGCAGGATCAGATCAGGTACGGCCAGTTCATCAAGCACGTCGCGAGCCATGGACAACTGGCCTTTACCGCCATCCACCAGCAGGATATCCGGCAGCTTGCCCTCCCCGTCCTTCAGTTTGCTGAAGCGTCGGGTCAACGCCTGGTGCATCGCCGCGTAATCATCGCCGGCCGTAACGCCCTCGATGTTGTACCGGCGGTAGTCGGACTTGATCGGGCCTTCGGGGCCGAAGACCACGCAGGACGCCACTGTCGCCTCGCCACTGGAGTGACTGATGTCGTAGCACTCCAGGCGTTGTGGAGGCTCATCCAGTTTCAGCACCTCGGCCAGTGCGTCGAAGCGCGCCGTAATGTGCTGACGATTCGCCAGGCGCGCACTCAGCGCCTGCTCGGCATTGGTCACCGCCAATTGCTGCCAGCGTGCTCGCGTGCCACGCACGCGATGGCTGATGGTCAGTTCACGACCGCGTAACTCGTCGATGGCCGCAATCAGTGTTGGAAAGTCTTCGTGGACCACATTGACGATCAACTCGCTGGGCAAGTCGCGCTCAGGGCTGCTGATGAAGTATTGGCCGAGAAACGCGGCCATGACTTCAGAAACGTCTTCTTCAATACCGACTTGAGGGAAGAAGTTCTTGCTGCCCAACACCCGCCCGCCCCGCACGCTGATCAAGTGCACACAGGCGCCGCCCGGGTTGACGAATGCGGCGATCACATCGACGTCCCCGGTCCCGCCTTCCATGCTCTGTTGGTCCTGGACCCGGCGCAGCAACGCAATCTGGTCCCGCAGCTCGGCCGCTCGCTCGAACTCCAGATTGATCGCCGCCTCTTCCATCCCGGCAGACAACTCGTCAGTCAGCGCATTGCTGCGCCCCTCAAGAAACATCACCGAGTGGCGCACATCTTCGGCGTACACCTGGGGCTCCACCAGCCCGACGCAGGGCGCCTTGCAGCGTTTGATCTGGTATTGCAGGCAAGGACGGGTGCGGTTCTTGTAATAGCTGTCTTCGCATTGCCGAACGAAAAACGTCTTTTGCAGCAGGCTCAGGCTTTCGCGGATCGCGCCGGCGCTGGGGTAAGGACCGAAATACTTGCCCTTGGCCTTTTTCGCACCGCGATGAATGCTCAGGCGCGGAAACTCTCCGTCGGAGAGAAAGACATAGGGGTAGGATTTGTCGTCGCGCAGCAGGATGTTATAGGGCGGGCGCCATTCCTTGATCAGCGTCTGCTCGAGCAGCAAGGCTTCGGTTTCGTTGGCGGTGATCGTCGTTTCAACCTGGGCAATACGTGCGACCAGTGCGGCGGTCTTGGGGGCAAGCCCGGTCTTGCGAAAGTAACTCGACAGGCGATTCTTGAGGTTTTTCGCCTTGCCGACGTAAAGCAACCGCGCTTCGCTGTCGAACATGCGGTACACGCCGGGGCGGCCGCTGACGGTCGACAGAAAGGCGCTCGGATCAAAGGTTTCGGTCATTTTCAGAGGCTGGCGTCGACCATGCCATGACGCACCGCCAACAGCGTCAACTCGACATCACTGCTGATCGAAAGCTTTTCGAAGATGCGGTAACGGTAGGTGTTCACGGTTTTCGGGGACAGGCACAATTTGTCGGAAATGATCTGTACTTTCTGGCAGCCGACAATCATCAGCGCGATCTGGATTTCCCGCTCGGACAGGGCATCGAAAGGCGAGTCGTTGGTGGGCTGGAAGGACTTGATCGCCAGTTGCTGGGCAATTTGCGGGCTGATGTAGCGTTGCCCGGCAAACACCAGGCGGATGGCCTGGACCATTTCCGGCAAACCTGCCCCCTTGGTCAGGTATCCTGCCGCACCGGCTTGCAACAGCCGCGTAGGAAACGGGTCCTCTTCACACACGGTCACCGCGACGACCTTGATATCCGGATGACTGCGCAATAATTTGCGAGTGGCCTCAAGACCGCCGATACCCGGCATCTTGACGTCCATCAACACTACATCGGGTTTCAGCTCACGCGCCTTGAGCAGGGATTCTTCACCCGACTCGGCCTGGCCGACTACTTGCAGGCCATCGATGTCAGCCAGCATTCGTGTAATGCCTGTACGAACGAGATCATGGTCATCGACTACTAGCACCCTAATCAAGCAGACACCTCGCGATATGGTCTTATTGGGTTGCCAGACACCTTAGCAAAAAGCATCTGGCAGACCTAGCGGAAAGCATCAGATTAAAAGTTTCAATTCATCTTGAAAGGCTGGTCGCAAACGCGTTGCGGCAATGTCATGGATTGATATCAAGCTGCATTCTCAGGAAACATTCATCCTGACCCACCACGGTGAATCCTTTGCGCTCGTACAACGCCCGCGCCGGGTTATTTTCAAAAACCGTCAAGCGTAACGCCGGTCGCCGTTCCTGGTACGCGACTGACAGTACCTGATCGATTGTCCAGGAACCAATGCCCAGCCCGCGAAACGCTTCGACGACTTGCAGTTCGCGGATGTACAACGCTCTGGCATCACGGCTCAAGCTCACATAACCCAACAACTGATCGCCGCTTGTCAGCAAGCGGTTGTCCCGCCCTGCCCAGGCCACGTCAAACGCTTCGTCCTGCCACATCAGGTCGTGCCGAATGTAGTATCGCAGCATGTTTTTACAGGTCAGATGGCGGGCAAAGGCCAGGTCCTCTGGCGTGGCCGCACGCCATGCGCAGTCCATCACGCCAGCTCCACGGCGACGACTTCCCCGCTCCAGCCCTCGCTGTTGCGCCGGGCCACAACCATCTGGCTGCCAGTACCGGTGGCGGCGGCAATCAACAAACCGTCCGACGCCCAGATCGCGCTGCGTCCTGCCGACACCCAGCCACCTGTCGCGCCACCATGATTGGCCATCAACACCACCATGGCGTGCTGCGCGGCATAGCCTTGCAGCAACGCGGTATCCGCGACGTAGCCGTTTTCCGAGATCAGCACGCCTGCGGCGTAGACACCTGCACCCTGGCACGCCGCAGCGGCGGCATGGCTGGCGTGTGAAAAGTCGGCGCAGACCGCCAGTGCAATCGTGTCTGTCCCGATGGTCAGGGGTTCACCCCCGGTGCCCGGTGCAAACGCCACTTCTTCTCCGGGGTGCAGATGCTGCTTGCTGTAGACCCCAAGCGAACCATCGGCCCCCAGCACCAGTGCACCGATCAGGACCGGCGAGTTATCCGACAGCCTAATCGGCATACCGACAACCGCCGTCACACCGACTGCCCGGGCGAGGTCCCGCAGCGGTTGCAGGATGGCGGCATCCGGCACAATGGCCAGTTCGGCCGCGAGCCTGCCTTCGTAGCCGGTCAGCGACAGCTCAGGGAACACCAGCAACTGCACGCCCTGCTCCGCGGCTGCCTCGATGAAGCGTTGGTGCCTGGCGATATTGCCGGCAAGGTCTCCGGCGATGGAGATCGATTGGGCTGCGGCGATGGTCAGCGGAAACATGAAGCGTCCTTGTGTCGATGTGTTTTCGAACAGACGCAGAGTTTGTCACAACCTTCAGGCCACTCAAGCGATAGAAAACCCTGTCGCCGGCCAATAGCATTTTCTGATTGAATCTGCGCACCGGCCTCTAGTAAGCTCGACCCATCCATCGGAGACAGACCATGTTCAACACCCTCTCACAGCTTCGTTCCGCCAGCGCCCTGCGCTCGGCTGCGGCTGCCCGGGTGAACGACGGTTGTGCTCCGGTCAGCTTTTATTTTGGGTATTGGTTTAGCCACTGGCGCGCCTGATACCCACACGGCGCCCACTTTAAACGGGTCGCCACCAGAGAATTCTCAACCCCCGGTCGGCCTCCCGACCGGGGGTTTTGTTTTTTTCAGCCCCAACACTTTTAGCGACACACCAGACATTCAGAGGATTCACAACATGAACTACGCCACTTATTACCGTTACGACAGTTTTACCGCCTGGCGATTTACCACCCTCCGCTCGGGACAGCCTGCCGCCTCCGATCGGTCACCCACAGGTGGCAAGCACACACACACAGCCAGTCTGGCCAATTGTCGAACACCCCAGTAGGGCCGAGCGCGCGGGCACGAACCCGCCACCAGCCCAGGAAGCCTTGAATATGAACTCGTCCGTCTCCGCACTGCCGCTGTCCACCTTGAGCCCTGCCAATGAAGCGCTGACCCTGCGTCTGCCCAGCTCATTGCAACTCAAACAGCAATTGCCCCTCGGCAACCTCCTGACCCAGCAAGTCGCCACCCACCGCCAGGCGGTTCGCGCGATCCTCAACGGTGAAGACTCCCGTCTGCTGGTGATCGTAGGCCCATGCTCGATCCACGATCCGGAATCAGCCCTCGAATACGCCGGCAACCTTGCCCGCCTCGCCACCGAAGTCAGTGACGAAATGCTCCTGGTGATGCGCGCCTACGTCGAAAAACCCCGTACCACGGTTGGCTGGAAAGGCCTGGCCTACGATCCGCACCTGGATGGCAGCGATGACATGGCCGCAGGCCTGACGCTGTCCCGTGAGCTGATGCGCGAAATGCTCCGACTGGGCTTGCCCGTCGCCACTGAACTGCTGCAACCGATGGCCGCCGGCTACTTCGACGACCTGTTGAGCTGGGTGGCAATTGGCGCCCGGACCACGGAGTCGCAGATCCATCGGGAAATGGCCAGTGGCCTGGGCATGCCTGTCGGGTTCAAGAACGGGACTGACGGCGGTGTCGCTGTCGCCAGCGACGCCATGCGTTCCGCCGCCCATCCGCACCGCCATTTCGGTGTCGACAGCCAGGGCCATCCGGCGATCATTCAAACCCCGGGCAATGCGGACACTCACCTGGTATTGCGCGGCGGCCATCGCGGGCCGAACTACGACAGCGCCAGTATCGCCCGGGTGAACACTGACCTGGCCCGGCTCAGGATTCCTGCCCGGATCATGGTCGATTGCAGTCACGCCAACAGTGGCAAAGACCCATTGCGCCAGCCGGCCGTGTTCAACGATGTGCTTGAACAGCGCCTGCAAGGTGATCGCTCACTGATCGGCATGATGATCGAGAGCCATTTGTTCGAGGGCTGTCAGCCGTTGAGTTCGTCAATGCAATACGGCGTGTCAGTGACCGATGGCTGCCTTGGTTGGGCCGGGACAGAACAACTGTTGCTTGAAGCGGCAGATCGGCTGCGAGTGCAAGACAACGCCCAATAACCGGCATCACCTGTCCGCCCTCCGGTCTTCGTGTGAAGACTGGAGGGCAAATAGCGATCAATGTCCCATCAGGGATTGCACCTGAACCTGTGTCACCCCGGATTGCTGAGAGGTGTTATCAAGACGCTCGACCGAACAGGAAACACGGATCGCAGAATCTCGATGCTCCCTCCAGAACCGGTAGGGAACGATGAATATCAACGGCTCGCCTGCGGTGTCTCTGGTGATTTCGCGCTCGTCACAGTGATTGAATTTCTCCCCGTCGCATCTCAGGCAGACCAACTCCCCTTTTTCAGCCCTGGGGTTTTCGATGACGACGGTCACGCCATCCTGCGCATCAAGCAGATCCACCCAACCTTCGTCGGCTTCCAGCACCATGGGGGCTGGCAGTGGTCCCCGCTCCATCTTGCCAATCATCAGTGTCGTTGCTTCAGAGTAACGAGGCCCCTGGCTTGCTTGCTTGACGCAATAATCGACGGAAACCGAGGAACCCAGATTGAGCGCAACGCACTCCGGGCTGACCCAAAACGACAGTTCGCCCCCCACCGCAAAGGACTCGACCTTGAGTGCATCACTGAAACTTGCTTCAACCGAAACGCCAGCCCAGGTCAGCAACACCCAGTCGCCCGCCGTCATGCGCGCATAGGGCTTGATTGTAACGATCGCCCCTTCCCTGACCCGATCCGGATCAAGCGTTCTACCCACCGCGTCGCTCACCGTCGCGGGTAACAGGTCTGACTGCACATCACCCACACACAGCTGTAGACGATGGGAATGCACGAGCCCGGTAAAACGACTGCTCAAGAGCGAATAGCTGATTTCCAGTGAACCACCGTCGAGCGCCTCGATATAAGTGCTACCCACGGCAAAGATCATGTCCTCACCGACCCGGTCGTCACTGACAAAACGCGTCACCTGATGATTGCAGGCGAGGCCATCGGCATCCAGCCCCACCCAATTCAATAGCAATTTGTCGCCGCAGGTCATGCCTGGGTAAGGGCGGACCCTGATTACGGCTTTTCGGTCAGTGGGGTTCAGAACGCCGTTTTCCGCCTGCTCCAATACGGGCGGGGGCAAGGGTTGCAGTACGAGATTCAAGGTATCGGGTTCATAAACTGTCATTCATTCGCTCCATTCCCTGGAATAAATACCGAACGGGTGGCCGGCTTTGGATGACGTCTATTTAACCTCACGACTATCCGTCGTGATGTCGGCCTCTCACTCAGCTTCGCTCGGAAAGTCGATACATATGAAGTAGGTCTTTGATCAAGAGCCAGCTGATTGCCGTGAAAAATCGTCAAACGATTCCGACTAAAGCCTCAGCAAATCTTGAGCATTCGCACTTGCTCTATTCCGTTTTCCGGAGGTTTCGGCGGACTTTTCATACATCGCGCCAACCTCGAGTGTTTTAGAGTGAAGCGCCATGCAGTCCCGACGAACTTCTGTGCAAAGGTGTGAATATGCAAAGGAATGCAAGCACTCGTTATCCCATACTGCTGATCCACGGCCTTTTCGGCTTCGAAAGAATCGGCAAGTTCGAGCTGTTTCACGACATCAGGCAGGCGCTGAGGAACGCCGGAGCAAGGGTGTTCGTTCCCCACTTGTCGGCCATCCACGACAACGAAGTACGCGGTAACCAATTGCTCGCACAGATCGAGCGGGTACTGGAAGGAACCGGTGCACACAAAGTCAACCTCATCGGCCATAGCCAGGGTGCACTGGCCGCACGTTATGCTGCAGCGGTTGCGCCACACTGTGTGGCATCGGTGACTTCCGTCAGCGGGCCGAACCATGGCTCGGAGATCGCCGATTTCCTGCGCAAGGCATTGACTCCGGGTCGTCTGCCGGAACATGTGGCCGAGACGGTGGTGACCCTCTTCGCCGACTTCCTCGCGACCCTGAGCGACAACCAGTACCAGCCGCAGAACGCCATTGCCGCCCTCAATGCACTGACCACCGAGGGCGTAGGCGCCTTCAATGACAAGTACCCGCAAGGGCTGCCCGCCACCTGGGGTGGCAAGGGTAGCGAACGGGTCAACGGTGTTCGTTACTACTCGTGGAGCGGCATAGTGCAGTCGAATGTGCTCAAGGAGGGGCTCAATGCGCTCGATCCGCTCAACGCTTTCTGTCGAGTTCTTTCCGGCTATTTCGTCACGGAAGCCGGGCAGAACGACGGTCTGGTCGGTCGCTTCAGCTCTCATCTGGGCACGGTTATCCGCTCCGACTATGCGCTGGATCATCTGGACACCCTTGGCCAGCCGGCGGGCCAGTTGCGCACAGGTGTCGACCCGGTCGACCTCTATGTCCAGCATGCCGAGCGCCTGAGCGCCGCCGGCCTTTGAGGGGCTGCCCGCCGTGAATCCCGCATGGAACGGAACTTTGAGGAGAAATAGCTCACTGAATCCGGTAGGCTCCGCATTTTACCGAATATTGAAAGGAGTATTTCCCCATGGCCAAAGCCACTGCCCGTCACATCCTTGTTGCCTCGGAAGCCAAGTGCAACGAACTCAAGGCCCAAATCGAGGCTGGCGCCGATTTCGCCGACGTTGCCAAGGCAAACTCCACCTGCCCTTCCAGCCGCCAGGGCGGTGATCTGGGTTCGTTCGGTCCAGGCCAGATGGTCAAGGAATTCGACACCGTGGTCTTCAGCGCGCCACTCAACGTGGTCCAGGGCCCGGTCAAGACCCAGTTCGGTTACCACCTGCTGGAAGTGACCAGCCGTCAGGACTGATCGACGCTCGAGCTATCCACACAACGGCCCGCCTTTAGGTGGGCCGTTGTGTTTCACACGCGTAATTCGGCTGGCGAGGGACGCGCCGCTAGCGTACAAATTGTCGTTAACGACTACCCGGCTCTAAGGCTGACAATGCGACTGGCTTTCCCTACCTTGTTGTTCATGGCCGTGGCCCTGTTGTCGGGTGCCGCGGGTGTGGATGCGGCACCGCAACCGGCAATGACCGTGTACGGCGAACCGGCAAAATACCCTGCCGGCTTCAGTCATTTCGCCTACACCAATCCGCTGGCCCCCAAAGGCGGCACGATGCGCCGATCGGCGATCGAAATCGGGCAGTTCGACCACGTATTGCCTTACATCGACAAAGGCATCGGCGTCACCCAGATCGACGGCTTGCTCTATTCGCCGCTGGCCCAGCGCTCACTGGACGAGCCGTACACCGTGTACGGCCTGGTGGCAGAGAAGATGGAGCGTTCCGACGACGGCCTGTCACTGCGTTTTTACCTCAATCCCAAGGCGCGTTTTGCCGATGGCAAAGCCATTACCGCCGAAGACGTGCGCTATACCTTCGACCTGCTGATGACCCAGGGCAGCCTGCGTTACCGCACCCAGTTCGCCGACGTCAAAGACGTCGAAGTGGAATCGCCGCTGACTATCCGCTTCGATTTCAAGAACAACGAAAATCGCACCCTGCCGCTGGATATCGCGACCCTGCCGGTGTTTCCCGAACACTGGTGGAAGACTCGCGATTTCGCCGGTGGCGGCGGCTATGAAGCGCCGTTGGGCAGCGGCCCCTATAAAGTGGGCAAGATCGATTCCGGGCGCAGCATCACCTTCGAGCGCAACCCCGACTGGTGGGGCAAGGACCTGCCGGTCAGCCGTGGCCTGTACAACTTCGATCATTTCAGCATCGAGTACTTTGGCGATACCGACGTGGCGCGCCAGGTCCTGCGCGGTGGCGCCTATGACTACAACCGGGAATTTTCCGCCACCGGCTATTCCATCGGCTATGACAGCCCGGCCCTGAGCGACGGTCGTCTGCAAAAGGCCCACCTCGCCACCGAGGCGCCACAGCCGGCCCAGGGTTTTGTGTTCAATCTGCAAAAGCCCATGTTCCAGGACCGTCGCGTGCGCCAGGCGCTGGTGATGCTGTGGGACTTCGAGTGGAGCAATCGGCAGATGATGCGCGACATGTACATTCGCCAGCAGAGCTTTTTCTCCAATACCGATCTCGCCGCCCGGCAACTGCCGGACGCCGGGGAGCTGGCGATTCTCGAACCGCTGCGCGGGCAGATTCCCGACGAAGTCTTCACCCAGGTGTTCGAGGCGCCGAAGACCGATGGTAGCGGCGTGATACGCGACAAGCAGCTACAGGCCCTGGACTTGCTCGAACAGGCCGGCTGGAAGCCCGATGGCGATCAACTGGTCAATGCCGACGGAGAGCCGTTGAGCTTCACCTTCCTGGTCAGCCAGAACGGCATGGACCGTCTGCTGCTGCCCTATAAACGCACGCTGAAACAGATCGGCATCGACCTCAATATCCGCCGCATCGACTCGTCCCAGTACGTCAATCGACTGATGAGCCGCGACTACGACATGATCGTCACCGGCTACCCCGTCACCACCTCGCCCGGA
The DNA here is from genome assembly GCF_000282295.1 of Pseudomonas sp. GM33. Classification (NCBI taxonomy): domain Bacteria; kingdom Pseudomonadati; phylum Pseudomonadota; class Gammaproteobacteria; order Pseudomonadales; family Pseudomonadaceae; genus Pseudomonas; species Pseudomonas sp. GM33. The sequence continues at coordinate 34,724 of NZ_AKJO01000084.1, read as the reverse complement.
GGCGAACTGCTCAATTACTTCGGTTCCGAGGCGGCCACCGACCCAGGCTCCAACAACTACATGGTGTTGAAGAACCCGGCAGTGGACACCCTGATCACCGGGCTGATCCGGGCCAATACCCAAGCCGACATGCTGCATTACGCCCATGCCCTGGACCGGGTGCTGCAATGGAATTACTACTGGATTCCCAACTATTACCCGCCGGGCACCTCGACGGTGTGGTGGAACCGCTTCGGCATCCCGAACGTGCAAGCGAGCAATGACGAAGCCATCGAGAGCTGGTGGGAGATGAGCACCACGCCATTGACCAACCAACAGATGACGGCCGAGCGTATCAGCCGTGGCAAACCCGGAGGGCCGCACTGATGTGGGCTTACATACTGCGGCGCCTGCTGCTGATCATTCCGACGCTGGTGATCATTCTTCTGGTCAACTTTGTCATCGTCCAGGCCGCACCGGGCGGGCCGGTCGAACAGGCCATCGCACACTTGCAGGGCATTGGCGGTGCCGCGGTCGGCGGCGGTTCCGGCGAGTCCATGAGCGGCAAGTCCCGGGCCAGTCGCGGGCTTGATCCGCAGCTGATCAAGGACATTCAAAAACAGTACGGCTTCGATAAACCGGCACACGAACGCCTCTGGCTGATGCTCACCAGCTACGCGCGCCTGGACTTCGGCAAGAGTTTCTTCCGCGGCGCCACCGTCACCGACCTGATCCTCGAGAAAATGCCCGTGACCATTTCCCTCGGACTCTGGGCGACGCTGATCACTTACCTGGTGTCGATTCCCCTGGGCATCCGCAAGGCCGTGCACCATGGCAGCCATTTCGATATCTGGAGCAGTACCGCGATCATCATCGGCTATGCCATGCCGGCGTTCCTGTTTGCGATGTTCCTGATCGTGGTGTTTGCCGGCGGCACTTCGCTGAACTGGTTCCCGGTGCGCGGGCTGGTCTCGGACAACTTCGAATCGCTGTCGACCATTGGCAAAGTGGCCGATTACTTCTGGCACCTGGTGTTGCCGGTCACCGCGCTGGTGATCGGCGGTTTCGCCACGCTGACCATCCTGACCAAGAACTCGTTCCTCAATGAAATCACCCGCCAGTACGTGGTCACTGCCCGGGCCAAAGGTTTGAGTGAACGACGGGTGCTCTATGGACACGTGTTCCGCAATGCCATGCTGCTGGTGGTATCAGGCATTCCCCAGGCGTTCATTAGTGTGTTTTTTGCCGGCTCCCTGCTGATCGAAGTGATCTTCTCCCTCGACGGCCTGGGCCGCATGAGTTACGAAGCAGCGGTATCCCGGGACTATCCGGTGGTGTTCGGCTCGTTGTTCATCTTCACCCTGTTCGGCCTATTGATAAAACTGGTGGGCGACCTCTGCTACACCCTGGTCGACCCGCGTATCGACTTCGCCGCGAGGAACGCCTGATGCTCAAGCTTTCACCGCTGGCGCGCCGGCGCTTCGAGCGTTTCAAGAAAAACCGTCGGGGCTGGTGGTCGCTCTGGCTGTTTGTCGGCCTGTTCCTGATGACCTTGGGCGGCGAGTTGATCGCCAACGACAAACCGCTGATGGTCAGCTATCAAGGCCAGTGGTACTTCCCGGTGTTCAAGCGCCACACCGAACAGGAGTTCGGCGGGCAACTGCCGTTCCAGGCCGACTACCGCAGCGACTATGTGCAGAAGCTGATCAAGAAGGATGGTGGCTGGTTGCTGTTTCCGCCGATTCCATTCAGTGACGACACGCCCAACTATGACCTGAACAAACCCGCTCCAAGTCCGCCCACCAGCGTCAATTGGCTGGGCACCGACGACCAGGCGCGGGACGTTCTGGCTCGGGTGATCTTCGGTGCCCGGGTGTCGATCCTGTTTGCCTTGATGTTGACCTTTGTCAGCGCGCTGATCGGCATCGCGGCCGGTGCCCTGCAAGGCTATTACGGCGGCTGGGTGGATTTGCTCGGCCAGCGCCTGCTGGAGGTGTGGTCCGGGTTGCCGGTGCTGTACCTGCTGATCATCCTGTCGGGTTTCGTCGAGCCGAATTTCTGGTGGCTGCTAGGAATCATGGCACTGTTTTCATGGCTGGCCCTGGTGGACGTGGTGCGCGCCGAGTTCCTGCGCGGACGCAACCTGGAATACGTCAAGGCCGCGCGCGCGCTGGGCCTGACCGATCGCAAAGTCATCGTCCGGCACATTCTGCCCAACGCCATGAACGCGACCTTGAGCTACCTGCCGTTCATTCTCACCGGGGCGATTTCCACCCTGACGGCGCTGGACTTCCTCGGCTTCGGCATGCCGGCGGGCAGTGCTTCCCTGGGTGAACTGATCGGCCAGGGCAAGCAGAACCTGCAAGCGCCGTGGCTGGGCCTGACGGCGTTCTTCACCCTGGCGCTGATTCTTTCTTTACTGGTGTTTATCGGCGAGGCGTTGCGAGACGCCTTCGATCCGAGATCTTGAGCGGACGGCGGCAATGACCAACCTGATCGAAATCCGTGACCTCAGCGTGGCCTTCAGTGGCCAGACCGTGGTGCGCAATCTGTGCCTGGACATCCGCCCCGGTGAATGCCTGGCGCTGGTGGGCGAATCGGGATCGGGCAAGTCGGTGACGGCCCACTCGATCCTGCAACTGCTGCCGCAAACCGATACCCGGACAACGGGCAGCATCCGCTATCGTGGCCAGGAACTGGTGGGGGCCGATGCCGGCAAGTTGCGACAACTGCGCGGCAATCGCATTGCGATGATCTTCCAGGAACCGATGACGTCCCTGAACCCGTTGCACAGCATCGAAAAACAGATCGGCGAAACCTTGCTGGTGCACAAAGGCCTGGCGGGCAAAGCGGCGCAGGCGCGGATCCTTGAACTGCTGCACCTGGTGGGCATCCAGAAACCCGAGGAGCGCCTCAAGGCCTATCCCCATCAATTGTCCGGTGGGCAGCGTCAGCGGGTGATGATTGCCATGGCCCTGGCGTGCGAACCGGAACTGCTGATTGCCGACGAACCGACCACCGCACTGGATGTGACGGTGCAGCGCAAGATCCTGCTGCTGCTCAAGTCCCTGCAACAGCGGCTGGGCATGTCGCTGCTGCTGATCAGCCACGACCTGAACCTGGTGCGCAGCATCGCCCAGCGCGTGTGCGTGATGAAGGCCGGGGAAATCGTCGAGCAAGCGCCGTGCGAAACCCTGTTCACCGAACCGAAGCACCCTTACAGCTGCGTATTGCTGCACGCCGAACCCGAGGGCGAAGCCTTGCCCCGGGACGAGCGCGAAAACGTACTGGAAGTAAACGATCTGCAGGTGCGGTTTCCCGTCAGTGGCGGCCTGTTCCAGCGCAAGACCTGGCTGCATGCCGTCGATGGCATCAGCCTGAACATTCAGCGCGGCAAGACCCTGGGCATTGTCGGTGAATCCGGTTCCGGCAAGTCCACACTCGGTCAGGCGATCCTGCGTTTGCTCGATTCCGACGGCAGCATCCGCTTTCAGGGCCAGGCGCTGGATGGCCTGACGCAAAAACAGCTACGGCCGTGGCGCAAGAAAATGCAGGTGGTGTTCCAGGACCCCTTCGGCAGCCTCAGCCCGCGAATGTCCGTGGCGCAGATCATCAGCGAAGGCCTGGAAGTGCACAGCCAGTTGAGCACTGAAGAGTGCAACGCCGAAGTGATCCGCGCACTGAGCGAAGTCGGCCTCGACCCGCAGAGCCGCCATCGCTATCCCCACGAATTCTCCGGTGGCCAGCGCCAGCGCATCGCCATTGCCCGGGCGCTGGTACTCAAGCCTGCGCTGATCCTGCTCGACGAGCCGACTTCGGCGCTGGACCGCACGGTGCAGAAACAGGTGGTCGCCCTGCTCCGCCAGCTCCAGGAAAAGCACGGCCTGACCTACCTGTTCATCAGCCACGACCTGGCGGTGGTCCGCGCCCTGGCCCACGACATGATCGTGATCAAGGACGGCAAGGTGGTGGAACGCGGCGCCAGCCATGAAGTGTTTGACTCACCGCAGCATCCGTACACCAAGGAGCTGTTGGCGGCGGCGTTGTTGGGGCAGGCATAATCCGTTGCATGAAGTTGGACCGAGGCGCGGCCTTCGCGAGCAAGCCCGCTCCCACAGTTGATCTGTGTCGTTCACAAATCCCCTGTGGGAGCGGGCTTGCTCGCGAAGAGGCCGGCACAGGCAAAACATAATCAGGATCAACCCCCATGAACACCACCGAAAGCCTCAAGGACTACCAGCGCGTTCGCCTGCTGGCGATCCGTTCATTGTTCGAAATCATCGAGCAATCGAGCGAGGGCACGGTGATTGTCGACCGCGATGCCAACATCGTCTGGATGAATGAGCGCTATGCCAGGCGCTTCGGCCTGCAATCGGCGCAAGTGGCGATCGGCAAGCCCTGCGAAAGCGTGATCCCGGGCAGCCTGTTGCGTGAAGTGGTGCGCACCGGCCGGCCGATTCTGCTGGACATGCAAGACACCCCAAAAGAGCCGCTGGTGGTCATGCGCCTGCCGATTCACGACGATGCCGGCGTGGTGATCGGCGCCATCGGTTTCGCCTTGTTCGATGAGTTGCGCAGCCTATCGCCGATGCTCAAGCGCTACATGAGCATGCAGGAAGAACTGGCCTCCACCCGCTCGCTGCTGCGCGCGCGGCAGACCAAATACAACTTCGCCCATTTCATCGGCACCAGCGCCGCCAGCCTGGAAGTCAAACGCCGCGCCCGGCGCAGTGCGAGTACCGAATCGCCGGTACTGCTGCTCGGCGAAACCGGCACCGGCAAGGAGTTGTTGGCCCAGGCCATCCACAATGCCTCGCCCCGCGCGCACAAGGCGTTTGTCAGTATCAACAGCGCGGCGATTCCCGAATCACTGCTGGAGGCCGAATTCTTCGGCACCGCCCCCGGCGCGTTTACGGGCGCCGACCGCAAGGGGCGCGCCGGCAAATTGCAGATCGCCCAGGGCGGCACCTTGTTCCTCGACGAAATCGGCGACATGCCGCTGCCCCTGCAAAGCAAACTGCTGCGCGTGCTGCAGGAAAAGGAATTCGAGCCGGTGGGCTCCAACGAAGTGATCCAGAGCGATGTGCGGGTGATCGCCGCGACGTCGACCGACCTGGAAGCGGCGATCAAACGCGGCGAGTTCCGCGCCGACCTGTACTACCGCCTCAACGTGCTGCCGATCCAGGTTCCGCCTCTGCGCGACCGCCTCGATGACGTGCCGGCGCTCAGCGAAGCGATTCTCGAGGAACTGCGCAGCCAGCATGAACTGCACCACGAAGCCCTGGAATTGTTGGGGCAACACGCCTGGCCGGGGAACATCCGCGAATTACGCAATGTGCTGGAGCGGGCGGCGCTGCTCAGTGATGACTTGCGCCTGACGGCGGCGGACATTCGCGCAGCGATTGGTACGTTCACCCCGGTGGAACGCGTGACGCCCTTGGCCCAGGAGACCTTTACCCATGAAACCTTCAGTGCGGCGCGGGAGCGATTTGACCGGCAACTGATTGAAACGACCCTTGCGCAATGCGGGGGCAAAGTCATTGAGGCGGCGGCGCGATTGGGGCTGGGGCGGTCGACGTTGTACAAGAAGATGGTGGCGCTGGGGATTGCAGAATCTCCATAATGAGACATATATCTCCATTGCTGGACAGACCTTCGCGAGCAAGCCCGCTCCCACAGGAGAAGGCATTCCCCTGATCAATTCGATCAACTGTGGGAGCGGGCTTGCCCGCGAAGAGGCCGGCACTCTAAATACAAGTCTCAAACAAGAGACAACAATCCCGAACCAGCTCACCCACATCAGAATATATCTTTATATTTCAACAAGTTAAGTACTTGGCACAAAACCCGCTATACACCTCTGCTACCCAGTTCCACCCTACAAAAATAACAACCCAGGAGACACACCATGAGTGTGATCATTGCCTTGGCAGCCCTCGCGCTGCTGATGCTGGCTGCCTACCGTGGCTACAGCGTTATCCTCTTTGCCCCGATCGCCGCCCTCGGCGCCGTCCTGCTCACCGACCCCTCTGCCGTCGCCCCCGCTTTCACCGGGGTGTTCATGGAAAAAATGGTCGGTTTCATCAAGCTGTATTTCCCGGTGTTCCTGCTCGGCGCAGTGTTCGGCAAGCTGATCGAACTGTCCGGCTTCTCGCGCTCCATCGTCGCCGCGGCGATTCGCCTGCTCGGCACCCGCCAGGCAATGCTGGTGATCGTGCTGGTCTGCGCCCTGCTCACCTATGGCGGCGTGTCGCTGTTTGTGGTGGTGTTCGCGGTCTACCCGTTTGCCGCTGAAATGTTCCGCCAGAGCAACATCCCCAAGCGCCTGATCCCGGCGACCATTGCCCTGGGCGCGTTCTCGTTCACCATGGACGCCCTGCCCGGCACGCCACAAATCCAGAACATCATCCCCAGCACCTTCTTCAACACCACGGCCTGGGCGGCGCCATGGCTGGGCGTGATCGGCACAATCTTCGTGTTCTGTGCCGGCATGCTGTTTCTCCAGCGCCAACGCAACAAGGCACAGCGCGCCGGTGAAGGTTATGGCTCCGACCTGCGCAACGAGCCGGAAACCGCCGCCGACCTCAAGCTGCCCAATCCGTGGCTCGCACTGTCGCCACTCTTGGCGGTGGGCATCATGAACCTGCTGTTCACCCACTGGATTCCACAGGTGTACGGCAAGACCCACAGCCTCGCGCTGCCAGGCATGGCCGCGCCGGTGACCACGGAAATCGCCAAGCTCACGGCGATCTGGGCGGTCCAGGCCGCCTTGCTGGTCGGCATCCTCATGGTGCTGGTGTTTGGCTTCCAGGCGATCCGCAGCAAACTCGCCGAAGGCAGTAAAAGCGCGGTCAGCGGGGCGCTGCTGGCGGCCATGAACACCGCTTCGGAGTACGGTTTCGGCGCGGTGATCGCATCCCTGCCAGGCTTTCTGGTGTTGGCCGACTGGCTCAAGAGCATTCCCAATCCACTGGTCAACGAAGCGATTACCGTGACCCTGCTGGCCGGCATCACCGGATCCGCTTCGGGCGGCATGAGCATTGCGCTGGCGGCCATGTCCGAGCAGTTCATCAGCGCCGCCCATGCGGCGAACATTCCGCTGGAAGTGCTGCACCGGGTCGCCGCGATGGCCAGCGGCGGCATGGACACCCTGCCGCATAACGGCGCGGTGATTACCCTGCTGGCGGTCACCGGGTTGACCCACCGCGAGGCTTACAAAGACATTTTCTGTATTACGCTGATCAAGACCCTGGCGGTTTTCGTGGTGATCGGCACTTTCTACGCCACTGGCATTGTGTGAGGTATTCATGACGACTCTTTCGGGCAAGACCGCACTGGTCACCGGCTCCACCAGCGGCATCGGCCTGGGGATCGCCCTCAGCCTGGCTAAAGCCGGGGCCAACCTGATCCTCAACGGTTTTGGCGATGCCTCCCAAGTGATCGCCGAAGTGCAACAGTTCGGCGGCAAGGTCGGCCACCACCCGGCCGATGTCAGCGATCCGGCACAGATTGCCGACATGATCGCCTACGCCGAGCGCGAGTTCGGCGGCGTCGACATCCTGGTCAACAATGCCGGCATTCAACACGTGGCAGCGGTGGACGAGTTTCCGGTGGAGCGCTGGGATTCGATCATCGCGATCAACCTGTCGTCGGTGTTCCACAGCACCCGCTTGAGCCTGCCGGGCATGCGCGCCAAGGGCTGGGGCCGGGTGATCAACATTGCCTCGGTGCATGGCCTGGTCGGCTCGGTGGGCAAATCAGCCTATGTCGCCGCCAAGCACGGGGTGATCGGTTTGACCAAAGTGGTCGCGCTGGAAACCGCGACCACCCAGGTCACCTGCAACGCGATCTGCCCAGGCTGGGTACTGACGCCGCTGGTGCAGAAACAGATCGACGACCGTGCCGCCAGCGGCGTTGATCCACAGCAGGCGCAGCATGATTTGCTCGCTGAAAAGCAGCCATCGCTGGAGTTCGTGACACCGCCGCAACTGGGTGAACTGGTGCTGTTCTTGTGCAGCGACGCTGGCAGCCAGGTGCGGGGCGCGGCGTGGAATGTGGATGGTGGGTGGTTGGCGCAGTAACTGCCGATTGCTTTTGTGGCGAGGGAGCTTGCTCCCGCTCGGCTGCGTAGCAGTCGCAAAACCAAACAACCGGTTTTGCCTATGAGACTTATGGGGCGGCTTCGCCACCCAGCGGGAGCAAGCTCCCTCGCCACAAAAATCTGCTCCACATCAGCCTGTGTGAAGGCATAAAAAAGAAGAGGCAAACCATGTCCGACATCCTCTGGCAACCCGACGTCAAACGCATCGGCAAGACCCGCATGGAGGCCTTCCGGCGCTTCATCAATCAGCGGCACCACCTCAAGATTGACGACTACCCGGCCTTGCACCAATGGTCCATCGAGCAACGCCCCGACTTCTGGCAGGCCGTCGTCGATTTCTTCGACATCCGCTTCCACGAACAACCCGACGCCGTGCTGCTCGAAGGCCCGCAGATGCCCGGCGCCCAGTGGTTCCCGGGCGCCACGCTGAACTTTGCCGAACACCTGCTACAGCGCCGCGATGATGCAATCGCCGTGGTAGCCGTTGCCGAGAACGGTCAGCGTGAACATTTGACCTGGGCCGAGCTGGCCGAACAGGTCGCCGGCTTTCAAAACGGCTTGATCGCCGCCGGTGTCGGTGTGGGTGACCGGGTCGCCGCGTGCATGCCCAATACCTGGCAAACTCTGGTGGCCATGCTCGCCACCACCAGCCTCGGCGCTGTCTGGTCCTGTTCTTCACCGGACTTCGGCACCCAAGGGGTGGTTGACCGTTTCGGCCAGATCGAACCGAAAGTGCTGGTGACCTGCGCCGGCTACCGCTATGCCGGCAAAGAGATCGACCAGACCGCCAAGATCAACGAGATCCTCCAGCGTCTGCCTTCGCTGCAACAGCTGATCGTCGTGCCTTACGCACGCCCACAGGCGCACATCGAACACTTCCGCACCCCGGCCAACGTGACGCTGTGGGACGATTTCTACGCACCCGGCGGCGAACCGGATTTCGTCCCGGTGCCCTTCGCCCATCCGCTGTACATCCTCTACTCCAGCGGCACCACCGGCGTGCCCAAATGCATCATCCACAGCACCGGCGGCGTACTCCTGCAACACGTCAAGGAACACGGCCTGCACTGCGATCTCGGCCCCGGCGAGCGCCTGTTCTACTACACCACCTGTGGCTGGATGATGTGGAACTGGCTGGTCTCGGCCCTCGCGGTAGGCAGCGCGGTGGTACTGTACGACGGCTCGCCGTTCCACCCTGACCCGCAACGCTTGATCGACCTGATCGACGACGAAGGGATCAGCGTATTCGGCACCAGCCCGAAATACCTCGCCACCCTGGAAAGCAGCGGTATCAAGCCCCGTGACAGTCATGACCTGGGCAGCCTCAAGACCTTGCTGTGCACCGGCTCGGCGCTGTCGCCGCAGAGTTACGACTTCGTCTATCGCGACTTCAAGGCAGACCTGTGCCTGGCCTCGATGTCCGGCGGCACCGACATTGTCTCGTGCTTCGTCAACGGCAACCCTGTATCGCCGGTGCGGCGCGGCGAAATCATGGGCAAGAGCCTGGGCATGGCCGTCGAGGTATGGAACGACGCCGGCCAGCCGGTGATCGGCGAAAAAGGCGAACTGGTCTGCACCCGGCACTTTCCGGCGATGCCCGTTGGCCTGTGGAACGATGCCGATGGCGAAAAGCTGCGTCAGTCCTATTTCAGCCTGTTCCCCGGTGTCTGGGCCCAGGGCGACTACGCCGAACAATTGCCCCATGGCGGGATGATGATCCACGGCCGCTCCGATGCCGTGCTCAACCCCGGCGGTGTGCGCATCGGCACGGCGGAGATCTACCGTCAGGTGGAAAAGATCCCGCAGGTGCTCGACAGTGTGGCCATCGGCCAGCAATGGCAGGATGACGTGCGGGTGGTGCTGTTCGTACGCTTGCGCGACGGGCTAGAGCTGGACGAGGCGCTGCAGCAACAGATCCGCCAGACGATTCGCGCCAACACCACGCCGCGCCATGTGCCGGCGAAGATTGTCGCGGTCACCGACATTCCGCGGACCATCAGCGGCAAGGTGGTTGAGCTGGCGGTGCGCAATGTGGTGCATGGACAGATGGTGAAAAACACCGATGCCCTGGCCAATCCCGAAGCGCTGGAGCAGTATCGCAACAGGCCCGAACTCCAGTTTTGAACCGCCACAAAAACCTGTGGGAGCGAGCTTGCTCGCGATAGCGGAGTGTCAGTTGACATCAATGCCAATTGACCCGACGCCATCGCGAGCAAGCTCGCTCCCACAGGTCCTGCGTCGCTTAACCGCTCAAGCACCTGAATCAACCTGCGCCTGCCACCTGTGCAAGAATAGACGCCAGCTAAAGCGACTCAGGCGCAGGACTCCCGGATGAACGCAATACCCACCGCCAGCGATGCCCAGGCCCTGATCGCCCGGATCGACTGGGCAAGCAGCCCGCTGGGCGCTGCCAGCACCTGGCCACAGAGCCTGCGAACCGCCGTGGACATTGTCATTCACTCACCGATGCCGATGCTGCTGCTATGGGGCCCGCAACTGACACAGATCTACAACGACGGCTTCGCCCTGCTCGCCGGAAGCAAGCATCCGCAGGCTTTCGGACAACCGACACACCTGATCTGGCCAGAACTGAAAGACTTTACCGACCCGATCTACAGCGCCGTCCTGCAAGGTCAGGTGCGAACCTACAGTGAGCAGCGATTTACCCTCCAACGTGAGGGCCGGGAGTCCGACTTCTGGCTCGACCTGACCTACAGCCCGATCCGCGACGAAGGTGCCGCGGTGGCCGGGATCCTGGTCACCGCCATCGAAACCAACGAGCGCCGGCGCATCGCCCTCGAACTCGAGCAACGTTCGGCGGCGAGCCTCAAGGCCCAGCGCGAAACCGAGGAGCGCCTGCAACTGGCCCTCGCCGCCACCGATGCGGTCGGCACCTGGGACTGGGACATCAGCGAGGACCGTTTCATCGCCGATGCGCATTTTGCCCAGCTCCACGGCGTCGACCCGGCCATGGCCAGCCAGTTGCCGATCAGCGAATACCTGCACGGCGTACACCCGCAAGACCGCGCCCTGATCGCCCGCAGCATCAAGCACTGCATCACCCACGGCAGCGAATACGCCGAGGAGTATCGCCTGTTGCAAACCGACGGCCAGATGCGCTGGGTGTTTGCCCGCGGTCGCTGCTACAAGGACCATCACGGCCGGCCGATCCGGTTCCTCGGTGCCGCCCTGGACCTGACCGAGCGCAAACACACCGAACAGGCCCTGCGCCAGAGCCAGACCGAACTGCAACTGATCATCAACGCCATGCCGGTCCTGATCAGCTACGTCGACCGCGAAGAACGCTTTCGCCTCAACAACGCGGCGTACCTCGACTGGTACGGGCTGACGCCGCAAGAGCTATACGGGCGAACCATTCTTGAAGTGCTCGGCGAAGAAGCCTACGCGCTGCGCGCCCCGTACATCACTGAGGCGCTGTCAGGCCGGCCCTGCTGTTTCAGCATCAGCACGCCGCACCGCGACGGCAGCCTGCGCCAGGCCTTGATGAATTACCTGCCGCGCCACGGTGCAGATGGTGCGGTCAACGGCTTCTACATCTTCGTGATCGATGAAACCGAACGCAAAATGACCGAAGAGGCCTTGCGCGACCTGAACGAAACCCTTGAGGAACGAGTGGCCGCCCGCACCCGACAACTGGCCGAGGCCAACGAGCGCCTGCAAAACGAGATGTTCGAGCGTGAACGTGCCGAAGACGCCTTGCGCCATGCCCAGAAAATGGAAGCCGTCGGCCAGCTTACCGGCGGCATCGCCCATGACTTCAACAACATGCTCACCGGCATCATTGGCAGCCTCGACCTTATGCAGCGCTACATCGCCGAAGGCCGTGCCAACGAGATCGGCCGGTTCACCGAGGCGGCAGTGTCCTCGGCCAACCGTGCCGCCGCCCTCACCCATCGCTTGCTGGCGTTCTCCCGGCGTCAGTCGCTCAATCGCACGCCGCTGAACCCCAATGACCTGATTCGCTCGCTCGAAGACCTGTTGAGTCGTACCAAGGGCGACCACATTGAACTCAAGCTGCAACTTGCGCAGAACATCTGGCGGGTCAACACCGATGTCAGTCAGCTGGAAAACGCCCTGCTCAACCTGGTGATCAACGCCCGGGACGCCATGCCCGGGGGTGGCGAGTTGCAGATCGAAACGGCTAACGTGTACCTCGACGGCAGCGACATCACGACCCTGGAACCGGTCAAGGCCGGCGACTACGTGATGATTGCCGTCAGCGACAACGGCACCGGCATGACGCCCTCGGTGCTGGCCAAGGCCTTCGACCCGTTCTTCACCACCAAGCCCATCGGCCAGGGCACCGGCCTGGGCTTGTCGATGATCTACGGTTTTGCCCAGCAATCGGGGGGCCACGTCAGCCTGTTCAGCCGGCCCGGACGAGGCACCAGCGTGCGCTTGTACTTGCCGCGCCTGCATTCGACCGAGCCGGAAAAAGTCCTGTCACCCCTGGTCGGCGAAGCGCCGGCGGCGATTGCTGGCGAAACGGTGATGCTGGTCGAGGACGATGCGGCGGTACGCATGTTGGTACTGGACCTGCTCAAGGAACTCGGTTACCGCGCCCATGAAGCCGAAGATGCCAAAGACGCGCTGCCGGTGCTGGAGTCGGACCTGCGGGTGGACCTGCTGGTGACCGATGTGGGGTTGCCGGGCATGAATGGCCGGCAACTGGCGGAAATCGCCCGCCAGCATCGTCCCGGACTGAAAGTGTTGTTCATGACCGGTTACGCGCAGATCGCGGCCGAGCGCCAGGGTTTCCTTGAAGAAGGCATGGACATGGTGACCAAACCTTTTTCCATCGACCTGCTGGCCAACAAGATTCGCACGATGATCGGTCAACCGGACTGAGTTGAGGCATAATTGCGCCCCCCCCCCCCCGCTGCCACCCACATAGCCAGTATCGTTGCAAGGTAACCACCCCATGAAAGCTCAAGCCCGCCATATCCTGGTGAAAACCTCGGAAGAAGCCGAGCAGCTCAAACAACGCATCGCCAAGGGTGAAGCGTTCGATGTGCTGGCCAAGAAGTATTCGACCTGCCCATCGGGCAAGCGCGGCGGCGACCTCGGCGAAGTGCGGCCGGGGCAGATGGTCGGCGTGATCGATGCGGTGATCTTCAAGAAACCGCTGCGGGTGGTGCATGGCCCGATCAAGAGCAAGTTCGGCTATCACCTGGTGCAGGTGTTTTACCGGGATTGATGCTGTTGCCGGGCCTCTGTGGCGAGGGGGCTTGCCCCCGTTCGAGTGCGCAGCACTCGTAAGTTTGCTAAACCCGGTATGTCAGACAAACCCGGTCGAGAGGTTTTAGGGCTGCTTCGCAGCCCAACGGGGGCAAGCCCCCTCGCCACAGATAATGCATTTCAATCTCTGGGGATCAGCGCCCCCGGCAGCTGAATCACCCGGCTCGCCAACCGATGCCCGGCCTCGGCGGCATCCACCGGGCTGCCGCCCTTGAGCCGACTGGCCAGATACGCGGCACTGAACGAATCCCCCGCCGCCGTGGTGTCCACCACCCGCTCGACCTTCTGCGCCGGCACCTCGAATGACTCGCCATCACAACGAATCAGGCACGCTTGCGCGCCGCGCTTGAGCACCACTTCCGGCGTCCCCATCTGCTCATACGCGGCAAACACCGCGTCATCATCGGCATAACCAAACAACGCCTGTTCGTCATCCACCGTCAGCAATGCCAGGTCGACTTGCGGCAGCACGCTGCGATACGCCGCCCGGGCGTCCTCGACCGATGCCCAGAGCCGCGGCCGGTAGTTGTTGTCGAACACGATCCGCGCATCGCGCTGGCGGGCTTCGATCAGGGTTTCCAGGAGTTTTTCCCGACCTTGCACGCCGAGTACCGCCAGGGTGATGCCACTGAAATACAGCACATCGTAATCCGGCAGCGCCGCGAGGATCGGTGCGGCGGCCGGGGTGGTGAAACAGTCGCGTACCGCAGCTTCATTGCGCCAGTACAGAAAGCGTCGCTCACCGGCGGCGTCAGTCTGGATGCAATACAAACCCGGCAGGCGTCCGGGCAGGCGCTGGACCCTCTCAAGGCCGATGTTCTCCGCCGCCCAACTCTGGCACATCGCGTCGCTGAAACTGTCATCGCCCAGGGCGGTGACGTAGTCCACGGAGCCGTCCTCTCCCAGTTCCCGGGACAGGTACACCGCCGTGTTCAAGGTGTCGCCGCCGAAGCTTTGTTGCAGGCTGCCGTCGGCGCGATGCTGCAACTCGATCATGCATTCGCCGATCAGGGCGATGCGCGGGGTGTTGGGGCCGAGGGTGTTGATGGTGTTCATGTTGTGGGATCTCAGATGTTTCGGTGTTGTCTGGCAGGGCCTCATCGCGAGCAAGCTCGCTCCCACAGGGATTTTGTGAATGCCACAGATCCAATGTGGGAGCGAGCTTGCTCGCGATGGCAGCACCTCGGTCCTCAGCCTTAGAAACAGGTTTCCATGGTCTCGATGACGTTCAGTTGCTCATCGACCAGACAGCCGACACGCCACTTGTCGAACGTCAGGCACGGGTGCGAAGTGCCGAACGAAATGATGTCGCCCACCCGCAGATCAATCCCCGGTGCCACGGTCATGAACGCATGCTGGTCCATGACCGCGGTGACTTTGCAGGCACTCACGTCATCGCCGCTGGCCGGCACCACGCCCGCCTTGTAGCGCCGCAACGGCACCGGCAAACCGGCGTCGTAGGCGACGTCGCGCTTGCCCAGGGCAATCACCGCAAACCCCGGCTCCGGCAACGACTGCACGTGCGCCCACACTTCCAGCGCCGGGCGCAGACCTTCGTGCAAATCACTGCGACGGTCGAGCACGCAGCACTGCGCTTCCTTGTAGATGCCATGGTCGTGAGCCACGTAACTGCCGGGACGCAGCACGCTGAGGAAGCGTCCGGCGGCGTTCTGTGCTTCGAAGGACTCGGCAATCAGGTCATACCAGGCCGAACCCGACGCGGTGATGATCGGCTTGGCAATGGCGAAGGCGCCGCTGTCCTGCAACTGCACCGCCAGGCGCACCAGTGATGCGGCGAAATCACGGATGCCGGTCACGGCGTGATCGCCATGGATCACCCCTTCGTAGCCTTCGATCCCGGTCAGGGCCAGTGCCGGTTGCGCGGCGATGGCCTTGGCCAGGTCGAGCACTTCCTGTTCGCTGCGGCAACCGCAACGCCCACCGACCACGCCGTATTCGATCATCACGTTCAGGCGCACGCCACGGGAGGCGAAATAGGCACCGAGGTCGGCGACGTTGTCCGGGTGATCGACCATGCAATAGAAGTCGAACGTCGGGTCGGCCAGCAGATCGGCGATCAATGCCATGTTCGGCGTACCGACCAACTGGTTGGCCATCAGGACACGGCGCACGCCATGGGCATAGGCGGCGCGGGTTTGCGTGGCGCTGGCCAGGGTGATGCCCCAGGCACCGGCGTCCAGTTGGCGACGGAACAACGCCGGGGTCATGCTGGTCTTGCCATGGGGCGCCAGTTCCGCGCCGCTGTCGCTGACGAACGCCTGCATCCAGCGGATGTTGTGTTCCAGCGCCTCGCGGTGCAGTACCAGCGCGGGCAGGCTTACATCACGCACCAGGCTGGCACCGATCGGAGCCGCGCCTTTATCCACGTTGGCGGTATGGGGGGCAGAAGACATGGTCGAACTCCTCGTTCACGCGGCTGCAGGCAGCCGCTGTTATTCGTTGATGCGACGGGCCAGGCTATTGGCGCTTGCAATCAGCACCCGGCGGTAGTCGTTGTAGTTTTTCTTCGCATCGGCCCGCGGGGCGACGATGCACAGGGTCGCGATGGCCACGCCGTCGGGGTTTTTGACCGGCGCGGCGAAGCAATGGGTAAAGGTGTCGGCGACGCTATCGAAGGAAAAGAATCCATCGATACCGGCCTGACGGATTTCCTTGAGAAACTGCTCCAACGGCAAGCGTTCGCCATCGGGCAGGATGAAGTCGTCGTGGTCGATCAGATCGACGATCTCCTGGTCGCTCAGGTGCGCCAGCAACAGGCGCCCGGAAGCGGTCCAGGGGATGGGCGCGTTTTCGCCGATGTCCGAGGAAATGCGGAAATGCCGCTCGCCTTCCTTCATCAGCGCCACGGTGTATTTGCGCCCATTGAGCAGGCACATTTGCGCGGTTTCATGGGTCTGGCTGACGATGTCCTGCAAGGCGTGATCGGCCTCGCGGGTCAGGTCGAAATGGCGCAGGTGGGCCTGGCCGAGAAAGTACAGCTGACGACCGAGGTAGACATGACCGTCCTTGCCCACCGGCTCCAGGATCCGCCGTTCCAGCAGCGAGGCCACCAGTTCGTAGACCGTGGATTTGGGGCTGCCGATGCCGTTGGCGATGTCGTTCGGGCGCAGGGGCTGGCCGATCTCCTTGAGGAAATCGAGGATATCGAACGCCCGGTCCAGACCGCGTGCCCGGCGCTTGATGGTGTCTTCGGTCATGTCAGTGTTTCCCATTTATAGTCGCCGGGAGTTTAACCAGAGTGACGGGGTGACTGTTAGGGCGCCTTCGCGAGCAGGCTCGCTCCCACATTTGGAATGCAATCCCCTGTGGGAGCGAGCCTGCTCGCGAAGAAGTCACCACGGACTCAAGCCTTTTTCTTGTACGCAATGCAGTCGATCTCGACCTTGCAGTCGACCATCATGTTCGCCTGCACACAGGCCCGTGCCGGGGCGTGCTCGGGTTTGAAGTACTCGGCGAAGACCTTGTTGAAACTGGTGAAATCCCGCGGATCCTCCAGCCACACGCCAGCACGCACCACATCTTCCAGGCCGAAGCCTGCCTCTTCGAGAATCGCGATCAGGTTCTTCATGGTCTGGTGGGTTTGTTCGACAATGCCGCCAGTAATGATCTCGCCGTCCACCGCCGGCACCTGCCCGGAAACGTGCAGCCAGCCATCGGCTTCAACGGCGCGGGCGAAAGGACGAGGCGTGCCGCCTGCAGCGGCGCTGCCGGTGCCGTAACGAGTAATGCTCATGAGTGTTTCTCCTGATTGAACATTGAAGGATCAAAAACGGGTGCTTTTGAGAAATTCCGCCAGTCGCGGCGATTGCGGGCGCTCGAACAGGTCCTTGGGCGACCCCTGCTCTTCGATGCGCCCCTGATTCATGAAGACGATTTTGTCCGAGACCTCGAAGGCAAAGCGCATTTCGTGGGTCACCAACAGCATGGTCATGCCGTCTTCGGCCAGGCCCTTGATCACGCTCAGCACTTCGCCGACCAGCTCCGGGTCCAGTGCCGAGGTCACTTCGTCGAACAGCATCAGGCTCGGGTTCATCGCAATCGCCCGGGCAATCGCCACGCGCTGCTGCTGGCCGCCGGACAACTGACCGGGAAAGTGGTCGCGCCGTTCCAGCAGGCCAACGCGCTCCAGCCATTTCTCGGCCAGGGCCACAGCCTCGTCCTTGTGCAGTTTCTTCACCTTGAGCAGGCCCAGGGTGACGTTCTGCAACGCGGTCAGGTGCGGGAACAGGTTGAACTGCTGAAACGCCATGCCGGTCATGGCGCGATGCCGGGCGATGACTTTTTCCGGGTGGCGCACACGCTTGCCGTTAACCTCGTCATAGCCGATGGACTCGCCATCGAGCAGGATCTGCCCGCCCTGGAACTCTTCGAGCATGTTCACGCAACGCAGCAATGTGGTCTTGCCCGAGCCGCTGGAACCGATCAAGGTCACCACGTTGCCGCGCTGCATGCTCAGGTCGACGCCCTTGAGCACTTCGAGCTGGTCGTAACGCTTGTGCAGGCCGCGAATGTCCAGCAGGGGTTGGCCGTTTTGAGCAGGATTTTGTGCAGGGTTTTGAGTCTGAGTCATGGCAAAGCCACCCGCTTTTCAATGTGCCGGCCGAGTAACTCGATGCCGTAGTTGATGACGAAGAACAGGAAACCGGTGAACAGGTAAAACTCCAGGGTCATGAAGGTCCGGGCGATGATCTGCTGGGTGCTGAGCAGCAATTCCGCCACGCCGATCACCGACAACAGGGTCGAGGCCTTGACGATCTCGGTCGACGAGTTGACCCAGGTCGGCAGGATCTGCCGCAACGCCTGGGGCAACAGCACATAACCCAGCGCCTGGTAGAACGTCAGGCCAATGGCCTTGCTGGCCTCCATCTGCCCGCGCGGCAATGCCTGCAAGGCTCCGCGCACGATCTCGGCGACGTGGGAGCCGCAGAACAGGGTCAACCCCAGCGCACCGGCCTGGAACGCGCCGATCTGCCAGCCCAGCGCCGGCGCCATGTAAAAGCACGCCAGCACCAGCACGAACACGGGTGTGCCGCGAATCACATCGACGTAAAAACGAAACGGCGCGCGCATCCAGAATTTGCCGTAGGTCAGCACGAGCCCGGTGACCACTCCCACCAGCGTGCCAAGCAAAATCGCCAGCACCGACACCTGGACACTGGTCAGAAAGCCTTGCCACAGCACTTCCCGCGCCACCCACAACTCATGCAACCAACTAGGGGATTCGTACATGGGGAGCTCCTATCGGCGAATCGCCAGACGCTGTTCGAGGTAACGCAGCATCATGGCAATGAGGTAACAGGCCGCCACATAGAGCGCCGTGGTCACCAGCCAGGTTTCAATCACCCGGTAGCTCTCGACATTGATCTTGCGCGCGTAATAGGTCAGCTCCGGTACGGCAATCGCGGCCGCCAGCGAGGTGTCCTTGAACAGCGAAATGAAGTTGTTCGACAGCGCCGGCAACACATTGCGCAGCATCACCGGCACGGTGACGTAGGCCTTGACCTGCCACTCGCCCAGCCCGATGGCCAACCCGGCTTCGCGCTGGCCCTTGGGAATGCTCAGCAAACCGCCGCGGAACACTTCGGTCAGGTAGGCCCCGGCATACAGCGACAGGGTGATGATGAACGAAGGGATCTTGTCCAGGCGGATGCCCAGGCTTGGCAGCGCAAAGTAGATCAACAGAATCAACACCAGGATCGGCGTGTTACGAATCACCGTGACGTACACCGACGCCATCACCCGCAATGCGCGGTGCCTGGACAGCAAGGCAAACGCCATCATCAGGCCGATCACGCAGCCGATGGCGATTGACACCAGCGCCAGTTCAAGGCCCAGGCCGAGCCCCGCCAGCAAGGTGTCGAAGTCGCGCCAGACGGCGGCAAAGTTCAACTGATAGTTCATGGTCAGTAGTACCTGAACGGGGCGATTCATCACCGCCCCGCTCTCACGGGATCATTGAAATTCGACAGGGAAACCGATCTTTGGCGAAGGCAGGTCGACACCGAACCACTGCTTGAACGACGCCGCGTAAGCCGGGAATTCAACACCGGTCATGGCTTCATGCAGGGTGGTGTTGATGAAATTCAGCCAGTCCTGATCGCCGCGCTTGACCGCGCACGCATAGGTCTGCGGGCTCCAGGCGTAGGCCGGGCTGCGATAACGGCCAGGGTTCTGCACCATCAGGTACTTCACCGAAGACTGGTCGGTGGCCGCCGCGTCGGCCCGGCCGGAGTTCACGGCCTGGTACATCAGGTCCACGCTGTCGTACTGATCGACCTTGGCCTTGGGCAACGCCTGGTGCACCAGCTCCTCGGCGTAGACGTTTTGCAGCACTGCCACCGTGACGCTGTCACCGGCGGCCTGCATGTCGTCGATTTCCTTGTACTTGCTGTTCGCCGGCAACAGCAGGCCGACACCTTCACGGTAGTACGGCAGCGTAAACGCCACTTGCTGGGCGCGGCTGGCGGTCACGGTGATGAACTGGCAACTGATGTCGACCTTGTCGGTCAGCAGGTTCGGAATCCGCGCATCGGACGACTGCACCACGTATTCAACCTTGGTCGGGTCGTTGAACAACCCCTTGGCGATCATGTGCCCGATATCGATATCGAACCCCTGCAACTTGCCATCCGCACCCTGGAAGTGCCACGGCGCATTCGTGCTGCCGGTGCCCACAATCAGTTTGCCGCGGGCCAGAACACTATCGAGCTTGCTGTCCGCCGCCTGGGCCACGCCCATGGCAGCGGCTGAAGCTGCGAAAAGAAAAACACACGCTTTGAACAAGGATGGTCGGCGATGCATGGCAAGCACTCCAGGGTGATGTTTATTCCGCTATACCGGAACTTGGTATGTAACAACGGAATAGACAGCAGAAAGTGTGCCACAGCCGGTAGCGTGTTTCCCAGCGCATTTGAAAAATGAGATGAATCAATGGGATGGCAAAATCTACAGAAAAGGCGTTACCCAACACACAACCGGTGGACGCTACCGTTGGCTACAGGTGCGGGTATGAAGGTCACAAATGGGTGCGTGTAGGTTCGTGCGCCCCCCCCTCAAGCAGTCCGTTTGAAAAGAAAATGCCAGTCAAACGGGGCTGACTGGCATCAGATGTCAATCGCGAAATTTTCAAGAGAGGTTGTCTGAAGGTAACTCAAACGTTATCTCTCGACTAACTGCTCACCTGACATCCAAATTTTTCGTGGCATTATTCAATTGCCATCACGATGGATGACGATCAATAATTTTTAATTTAAAAAGCACAGGTTTCCCGCTACGACGTGGATCATCAGTCAGAACCGGGAAAGTTGGATATCCAGAGTACGTTTTAACCGACCGGCGTTGCGGACCGGTTTCAAGATAAACATCACTGATTGCATCTGGAATCTCATCCAGTTTAACAACGTCACCCGAGCTGTTAATGATACGAAAGTAAGTCGGATCGTCTCCTTTAAACTCGCTCAGACTTCGAGATTCCCCTTCCATGCTTGCCGTTTTATTGAACCATCCGGTATCTCCCTTAATCCTGATGGTGTACACGTCGTCGTGATATTCGAAATAGAAGATATAGGGCAGTACACCTTCCCCGTAGCTCATCATGCCATTATCAATGAGATCACTGAGCAGCTTGCGATGGAGCTCAAGCCACTCCTCTCCCTCTCTCTCTCCATTCTTCGGATCTACAAGCAGCTTTAAAACAACCCAGTGCGCTGATGACACAGGCATATCATCGACAAAAAGTTGAGCCGTGAACGATTGTGTAAAGTCCGTATCCCACATAATAGATCTCTCCTCCATGATAGATTTACAACCCTTCCATTGATTATTTTGTGGCCTTGGTTGTTCGTTGCTTTGTAGTGACCCGGAGCAAATCTATCACGAAATTTTCGCGCAGCTGCTTTCTGGAGTTTTGCAAAAAAAACAACCCACCTTAGTTCTTAGTTTGTGAACAGCAACTATAGCGGCACGGTCTATCTCTCATCAATGAGCTGATCCATCCCACTCGCCGCGCAGAAGGCTTGACATCGGTACCGAGCGCGTAGTGCCCTTTGAAAAAAGATCTGTTTAAACCCGAAAAAACTGATCACTACTGTCAACTATGACAGTAGACGCATCGAAGCATAGGAGGAAATACTGGCGCCGTAACTGACTGTCAACACCAAAGGGAATCGGACATGAATACGGCCAGAACTCTACTTTTTTGCACAACGCTGGGAATGGGTTTAACGGGCTGCAGCGTCCATCAGGACGCGACTGTCTCTACGGTCAACGAAGAGTGCCGCGACTTGGTCGACAGAGGGCGCATTGGCCAGAATGGCCCGGAAGTTTGCGTCACTACTCCCCTTTCAAAAAGTGCCACATCCATCTCCGGGACTGTCGTTGGGACCGTAGCCACAGGCCCGTTCATCGTAACGGCGGTAACCAGCGATGGGGACATCTTGAAACAGGTACCTACTCTGTCGAACCTCAACTTCACGATGTCTCAATTGAATCTGCAAAACCTGCCAGGCAAGGGCATTTCATTTTCGGTGTTTGTAAACGATATGAGTTCACCGCCTACCAATATGGTCATAGGCCAGGAACCACCTTCAACATGTTTACGTAACACTCCAAACTATCCACTGTGCGGTACTCACCCGGGCGCAATCTTTTTTCCGATAAAAACATCCATCACCACTATTTTTTCGGTTCCGTCGAAGGCGAATTACGGAGCGACGTTGCTCCCCCACCTGATGGGGCTGAACCCAATTAACTGGAAGCAAGACCGATATATCAGCTACTTGGCAAACGTTCCAGCGCCGATAAAGCCGGGGGAAGTACAAACCGTTTTTGCGACCATTAACGACGACGAATCATTTGCCTACCCGGTCAAGCAGACTGTTCTGCCAAGCCAACCGTAACACTGAGCTGACCTAGTGCTTGAATGACGTCATCACCCGTTCGGCATTTTCATCGCAACTCATGCCCTCAGGCTTGGCCTGGATGGTGTCGATCCACCCCAGCAACTGCGCCTTGCTATGGGCCAGGTGCCGTTGCATCTCTTCGATTTGCTCGACCTTGCGATACAGGCCCGCCATCAGCTCATCATGCTTGAACGCGCCGGTCACATTATCCGGGAGCAACTGCTTGAGTTCTTCCAGGCTGAAACCGGCCTGTTGTGCGCATTGGATCAGTTGCAGGGTTTGCAGCGCCTGTTGCGAGTAACGCCGATAACCGTTGGCAGAACGCTCGACTTGGCGGATCAAGCCCTGAGACTCGTAAAAACGGATGCGCGATGCGGTCAGGCCGCTCAACTGCGCCAATTCACCTATTTTCATTGCGACCTCATTTGCCTGCTTGACATTAAAGTTAACTTTAAGCTTAGCCTCTGCTTATCAGTATGAGGAGTCAAGCATGTCACCCTTCCAAACCTTGAATTTGCCCAACGGCCAGAGCATCGGCAATCGCATTGCCAAAGCCGCGATGGAGGAGAACCTCGCCAACACCGATCAAGTCCCCGATCAGGCACTGCTTCGCCTGTATCAGGCCTGGGCCGAAGGCGAAGCCGGTTTGTTGCTGACCGGCAATGTGATGATCGACCGCCGCGCCATGACCGGCCCCGGTGGTGTCGCACTGGAGGACGAGCGACACCTGGAACGCTTCCGCCAGTGGGCCCGTGTCGGCCGGGCCGGCGGTGCGCACTTCTGGATGCAACTCAACCACCCTGGCCGCCAGACCATGGCCAACCTCGGCCAGCAAGCACTGGCGCCGTCGGCGGTTGCGCTGGATCTCGGCCAGTTCTCGAAGATGTTCGCCGAACCCAAGCCGATTGGCGAGGACGACATCCAGGAGGTGATCCGACGTTTCGCCAGCAGCGCTGCATTGGCGGAGAAAGCCGGTTTTACCGGCGTGCAGATCCACGCCGCCCATGGCTACCTGCTCAGCCAGTTCCTGTCGCCGCTGACCAATCGACGCACTGATCGCTGGGGTGGTTCGCTGGAGAATCGCGCGCGCCTGCTGTTGTCCGTCGTCGAGGCGGTTCGCCAGGCGGTGTCGCCGCAGTTTTGTGTGTCGGTAAAGCTCAACTCAGCGGATTTCCAGCGCGGTGGTTTCGATGCCGATGATGCACGGCAAGTGATCCAGTGGCTCAACGAGCAACCGATCGACCTGCTGGAACTCTCCGGCGGCAGTTACGAAGCACCGGCCATGCAAGGCGAAGCGCGCGACGGCCGGACCCTGGCCCGGGAGGCGTACTTTCTGGAAATGGCCGGTGAACTGGCCAGCGTGGCGCGCATGCCAGTGATGGTGACAGGCGGGATCCGGCGTCTGGCAATCGTCGAACAAGTCCTCGACAACGGCATCGCCATGGCCGGCATCGGCACTGCGCTGGCCGTGGAACCGCACCTGGTCAAGCATTGGCGCGAGGGCAAGAACAGCCACCCACAACTGCCGCCGATCCACTGGAAGCGCAAACCCCTGGCGGCGCTGGCGAGCATGGCGGTGGTGAAGTTCCAGCTGCATCGCTTGAGCCGTGGGCGCAAGACCCGACCTGAGGTTTCGGCGCTATGGGCGTTGATTGTCGACCGGTTGTACATAGGCAAGCGTACCCGGCAGTATCGGCAGGCGATGGGTAAGTAATCCGAAATGGGTGGTGGCTGATACATCGCTTCGCGGGCAAGCCCGTTCCCACATTTGGAATGCGTTCCCCCCTGTGGGAGCGGGCTTGCTCGCGAAGAGGCCAGCCCGGGCAAAGGAGAACTCAGCCCGGAATCAGTTCGTCGATGTGCCGATACTCAGCCTCCAACTGCGCTGCCAACACTCTGCTGCGCCCGAGCCGGATCGGCCCACGTTCGATGTCGATCAACAGCCCCGGACACGCAAGCATCGGCAGCAGCGACCAGTCCTTCAACCGGCCATCGGTCACCACCAGCAACCGTTGCTGCTCTGCCGGAAAACGTTTCTGCCGCGCGGCAAGCCACTGCCCGGCTTCACTCAATGCCGCCAGCAGCGGCGTACCACCACCGGCACCCAGGTCATCGAGCCAATGGCGCAGCCCCGTCGAGGCCTTCAATCCCTGCACCTGCCACTTGGGGGCAGCACCGCTGGCCGTGAGCAACGCCAGTCGCGCACGCTGGCGATAGGCATCGTCGAACAACTGTGCCAGCAAGCCCTTGGCATCGCTCAATGCCTGATGACGGCGGGTCGATGCGGAGGCATCGACTATCACCAGCCACAGTTCATGGGGCGAACGCGTGCGCAGTTGAAATATCAGGTCGTCGCGCTGACGCGGCCGGCCATTGAGCAAAGTGCCAGGCCAGTTGACCGAGCCACTGCGGGCGGCGTGACGCTTGCCCTGCTTGCCGTGGTCCAACCGCCCGGCTCGGGGTCTGGCATTCACCCCCGCGTCGCAGCGAGGGCGAATGCCTAGGGCTTTTTTGGCCAGCTCGGCACTTCACGTCGGGCGCCGGTCGCCAGCGCCCGGGCAGGCAGTTCGCCCCACTGGCCCTGCCCTTCACCCGGATTGTCGTTCTGCGGCACGGTTTGTTGCGCAGTTTGGGATTGCGCAGGTGCCGGCGGCGAATGTTCGCGACGACGATGGCGCAAGGCGAACTCGGCGACGGCGTCGATATCTTCTTCGGCGATAGCGTTCGCCCCGCGCCAGGCGGCGTGAGCCCGGGCGGCACGGAGCCAGACCAGATCGGCGCGCAAACCATCGACGCCAGCGGCAAAGCAGCGCTCGGTAATGTGTGCCAGTGCCTGGTCGTCGAGGGGAATGCTTGCCAGCGCATTACGTGCGTTCTGGCAACGTTCACGCAAAGACGCCTGCGCGGATTCCCATTCAGCGCAGAAACCTTGCGGGTCGCTGTCGAAATCCAGGCGACGGCGGATGATCTGGCCTCGTTCGGCCGGTGCTGTGTGGCCACCAAGGGCGACATTCAAGCCGAAACGATCGAGCAATTGCGGACGCAGCTCACCCTCTTCGGGATTCATGGTGCCAATCAGCACGAACTTCGCCGAGTGCCGATGGGAAATGCCGTCACGCTCGACCAGATTGGTGCCGCTGGCGGCCACATCGAGCAGCAGGTCAACGAGGTGATCGGGCAACAGATTGACCTCGTCGACGTAGAGCACGCCACCGTCAGCCTTGGCCAGTACGCCAGGGGAAAACTGAGCCCGCCCCTCGCCCAGCGCCGCGTCGAGATCGAGGGTGCCGACCAGGCGCTCCTCGGTGGCGCCCAGCGGCAATGTGACGAACTGACCGCTGGCCAGCAGGTCCGCCAGACCACGGGCCAGGGTCGACTTGGCCATGCCGCGCGGTCCTTCGATCAGGACTCCACCGATTTTCGGGTCGATGGCGGTCAGGTACAGGGCCAACTTCAAATCATCGGCGCCGACCACGGCGGAGAGCGGGAAATGCGGAGTGTCGGTCATTGTTCTATCTCGGTCATGGTCGGTGATCTCACAGGCGCCCCAATCCCTGTGGGAGCGAGCTTGCTCGCGATGGTGTTTGTCCAGTCGAAGAAGATGTTGCCTGACAGACCGCTATCGCGAGCAAGCTCGCTCCCACAGGTTCAAGCGCGTCAGTCATCTTCTTCTATATCCAGCAACAGATTCTCCAATGCCTCGCGGTAGGCGCCCGGCTCCTTCCACATCCCGCGTTGTTGCGCCTCGAGCATGCGTTCCGTCATGTCGCGCAAGGCATGGGGATTGTGTTCACGGACAAAATCCCGGGTGTCCGGATCAAGCAAATAAGCGTCGGCCAGCAACGCGTACTGGTGATCGTCGATCAACTGCGTGGTGGCATCGAAGGCGAACAGATTATCGACGGTCGCGGCCATTTCGAACGCACCTTTGTAGCCGTGGCGCTTTACCCCATCGAGCCACTTCGGATTGGCCGCCCGGGAGCGGATCACCCGGTTCAGCTCTTCCTTCAAGGTGCGAATCTTCGGCAGGTCCGGCTGACTGTGATCGCCATGATAGCTGGCCGCCGCCTCGCCTTTCAGGCTTTCCACCGCCGCGAGCATACCGCCCTGGAACTGGTAGTAATCGTTGGAGTCGAGCAAATCGTGCTCGCGGTTATCCTGGTTTTGCAGCACCGCCTGTACCTGGCTCAGGCGCTGGCTGAACTGTTCTCGTGCGGCGGTGCCTTCGTCGGAACCGCCGTAAGCGTAGCCGCCCCAGTTGAGGTAAACCTCGGCCAGATCCTCGCGGGTTTGCCACAGGCGACCGTCGATGGCGCCCTGCACGCCTGCGCCGTAGGCACCGGGCTTGGCCCCGAAAATCCGCCAGCCGGCCTGCCGTCGCGCAGCGTCTTCATCCAGCCCGGCCTGCAACAAGGCTGCCCGCTCGGCACGCACTTTGGCCGCCAACGGATTGAGGTCGTCCGGCTCATCGA
Source organism: Pseudomonas sp. GM33 (assembly GCF_000282295.1). Taxonomy (NCBI): domain Bacteria; kingdom Pseudomonadati; phylum Pseudomonadota; class Gammaproteobacteria; order Pseudomonadales; family Pseudomonadaceae; genus Pseudomonas; species Pseudomonas sp. GM33. The sequence continues at coordinate 7,992 of NZ_AKJO01000084.1, read as the reverse complement.
GGTCGGCCACCGCTTGTACCGCCGCGTCAAACAGGCGGATCAGATTGGCAAAGGCATCGCGGAAGAAACCGGACACGCGCAAGGTCACGTCGACCCGAGGGCGGTCGAGCAAACTCAACGGCAGAATCTCGAAATCGTCGACCCGCTGACTGCCGGTGGCCCAGACCGGACGCACGCCCATCAACGCCATGGCCTGGGCGATGTCATCGCCGCCGGTGCGCATGGTCGCGGTGCCCCACACCGACAGACCGAGCTGGCGCAGATGATCGCCGTGGTCCTGCAGGTGCCGCTCCAGAATCAGGTTCGCCGACTGGAAACCGATGCGCCACGCGGTGGTGGTCGGCAAATTGCGCACGTCCACCGAGTAAAAGTTGCGCCCGGTGGGCAGCACGTCCAGGCGGCCGCGACTCGGCGCACCGCTGGGGCCGGCCGGGACGAAGCGACCGCTGAGGGCGTCGAGCAGACCGCGCATTTCCGCTGGGCCGCAGGCGTCCAGGCGCGGGGCGATGACCTCGCGCAAACCATTGATAATGGCCTGCACCTCAATCCAGTCCGCCTCCTGTAGGAGCGAGCCTGCTCGCGATGGAGTGTCAGTTGGCACCAATGTGGCTGACACACCATCGCGAGCAGGCTCGCTCCCACAAGGGGCGGCCAATGCCTGCGAGATCAGTTGTGTGGCGAACAGCTCGAGGCGTTCGCGGGTATCGCCCGCCGTGCGCCAGGTATCTTCGCTGACGTCCACAAGAGACTCGGGACGCGGCCCGATCCACGGCTCGGCCAATGCACAATCAAGCGGATCGAAGCCCAACGCAAACGCCTTGGCCAGCGCCCGCAGCAGACTCGATTGTGCTCCTCGTCCATCGCCCCGTGGAATGCGCAACAACGCCAGCAAGGTGTCGATACGCAAACGCCCGGTGGGCGATTCGCCGAACACATGCAGGCCGTCGCGGATCTGCGACTCTTTCAAGTCGCACAGGTACGTGTCGAGACGCGGCAACCAGATCGCTGCGTCGGTATCGCTGTCGAGTGGCTCGTCCAGTTGCAGTTCACGGTCGATGTGCGAGTCGCGTACCAGTTGCAGGATGTCGCGCTGCAACTCCCGAGCGCGGCGCGGATCGAGCAGCTGCGCCTCGTAATACTCGTCGGCCAACAGTTCGAGGTTGCGCAGCGGGCCATAGGTTTCGGCGCGGGTCAGCGGTGGCATCAGGTGATCGATGATCACCGCCTGGGTGCGCCGCTTGGCCTGGGCGCCCTCGCCCGGGTCATTGACGATGAACGGATAGATGTTCGGCAGCGGCCCGAGCAGCGCATCCGGCCAGCAGTTTTCCGACAGCCCCACGCCCTTGCCCGGCAGCCATTCGAGATTACCGTGCTTGCCGACGTGGATCACGCCATGGGCGCCATAGGTGTGGCGCAGCCAGAAGTAAAACGCCAGGTAGCCGTGGGGCGGCACCAGGTCCGGGTCGTGATACACCGCGCTCGGGTCGACCTGATAACCCCTCGCCGGTTGAATGCCGACAAAGGTCAGGCCAAAGCGCAGGCCGGCGATCATCATCCGTCCGCTGCGACACATCGGGTCGTTTTCCGGCGCGCCCCAACGTTCGAGTACCGCCGCGCGATTGGCTTCGGGCAGGGCATTGAACATCGCCAGATAGTCATCCATTCCCAGGCTTTGCCGGCACGGACGCAGGTCGAGGGTATCGAGATCGTTGCTGACGCCGCCCAGCAACTGCTGGATCAGCGCGGTGCCGCTGTCCGGCAATTCGGCCGGCAGCGGATAACCTTCGGTATGCAGTGCCCGCAGGATATTCAGTGCCGCGGCCGGGGTGTCGAGACCGACGCCATTGCCGATGCGCCCGTCGCGGGTCGGGTAATTGGCGAGAATCAAGGCGATGCGTTTTTCAGCGTTGGGCACCCGCGCCAGTTCGACCCAGCGCCGCGCCAGTTCGGCAACGAAGTCCATGCGCTCCGGTTGCGGCCGGTAGCAGACCACATCCGACTGGCTGCGCTCACTGCGCCACGCCAGGTCCTTGAAGCTGATCGGACGGCTGATGATGCGCCCGTCCAGCTCCGGCAAGGCAATGTGCATCGCCAGATCGCGCGGGCCAAGCCCCTGTTCACTGGCGCGCCACCCCGGTTCGTTGTCCTGGGCACAAATCGCCTGGATCACCGCAATATTGCGCCGGAACGGCCGCAGGTGCGGCGCTTCGGGGCTGGACTGGGCGAAACCCGTGGTGTTCAGGATCACCGAGACGCTGACTTCATCCAGCCAGTCCTCGACCGCAGCCAGGCAGCCGGGCTCTTTCAAACTGGCCAGCGCAATCGGCAACGGATTCAACCCCGCAGCCTGCAAGCGTTGGCAAAAAACATCGATGAACGCGGTGTTCGCCGCCTGCAAATGCGAGCGGTAAAACAGCACCGCCGCCACCGGTTGATCGGCGTGCCAGTCGGCCTGCCAGTCACTCAGTGCGGCCGAATGTTTGTGCGGATGGTAGATGGCGGTGCGCGGCAGGGTTTGCGGCTCGCCCCAGGTGTAATCGCGGGCCAGCCAGCGGTTGGCCAGGCAGCGGAAGAAATCCAGGGCGTTGCCCATGCCGCCTTGACGCAGAAACTGCCAGAGCCGGTCGCGGTCCTCGGCGCCGACGGTGCTCAGGTCGCTGAGCTCCGGGTCCGGGCGGTCGTCGCCCGGCACCAGAATCACCTGCACGCCGCGCTGGGACAGCTCGACCAGGCGCTCGATGCCGTAACGCCAATAGGCGATGCCGCCGTGCAGCGAAATCAGGATCACTTTGGCGTGGCGTAGCACCTCATCGACGTACAAATCGACCGAGGCATGGTTCTGCACCTGCATCGGGTTGGCCAGGCGCACGCTCGGGTAATCCTCGGGCAACTGTTGCGCCGCCTCGGCGAGCAGCGCCAGGCTGGAGTCGCCGCTGCACAGGACCACCAGCTCGGCGGGGGTTTGTCCAAGGTCGGCGATGTTGTCATCCGACACGAAACCGCCGGGCTGGGTCCTGAGCAGGTGCATGGGTTACACGCTGAGCGCAGCGCGCAATTGCGCTTCGAGCACGGCGGCATCCAGCTCCTGGCCGATCAGCACCAGACGGGTGACGCGCGCCTCTTCGGCGCCCCACTGGCGGTCGAAGTGCTTGTCGAAACGCGTGCCCACGCCCTGGATCAGCAGGCGCATCGGTTTGTTCGGAACGGCGGCGAAACCTTTGACCCGCAGGATGCCGTGCTGGACCACCAGTTGGGTCAGCGCGTCCATCAGCAGGCTTTCGTCGGCTTGTGGCAGTTCGATGGAGATCGAATCGAAGGCGTCGTGATCGTGGTCGTCATGATCATCGTCGCCATCGTGATGATGGTCGTGGTGACTGTGGCGGCTGTCGATGTGTTCTTCGGAGCCGGCACCCAGGCCAATCAGTACGTCCAGCGGCAGGCGACCGCTGCTGGCTTCGATGATTTTCACCGCTGGCGGCAACTCTTCGGCGACTTCCAGGCGCACGCGGGCCAGGTCGGTCGGGTTGATCAGGTCGGATTTGTTGAGAATCACCAGGTCGGCGCTGGCCAGCTGGTCGGCAAACAGCTCGTGCAATGGCGATTCGTGGTCCAGGTTCGGGTCGAGCTTGCGCTGGGCATCGACCTGGTCCGGGAAGGCGGCAAAGGTGCCGGCGGCCACGGCCGGGCTGTCGACCACGGTGATCACCGCGTCAACGGTGCAGGCACTGCGGATTTCCGGCCACTGGAATGCCTGGACCAGAGGCTTTGGCAGGGCCAGGCCCGACGTTTCGATGAGGATGTGGTCGAGATCGCCGCGACGAGCCACCAGTTCGCGCATCACCGGGAAAAATTCTTCCTGGACGGTGCAGCACAGGCAACCGTTGGCCAGTTCATACACGCGGCCGTTGGCTTCTTCTTCGGTGCAACCGATGGAGCATTGCTTGAGGATTTCGCCGTCGATGCCCAGCTCGCCAAATTCGTTGACGATCACTGCGATGCGGCGCCCCTGGGCGTTGTCGAGCATGTGCCGCAGCAGCGTGGTTTTACCCGAGCCGAGGAAACCGGTGACGATGGTGACGGGAAGTTTGGCCAGTGTTTTCATCGGATGCCCTATGACTAGTGTGGCGGGCATACGGGACGACAACCGGCAACGCAGATGCGCGTGCCTGAAGAGTTCGCCACCGGATCACCCCGCCCGGTTGAAAGTGAGAATCTGTGTCGAGGCAGGTCTCCTGGCTGACGGCGTGCCGGCCTTGGGCCTGGCATTCGCTGCGCCTTCCCGCCGGCCTCATGGATTGAGCCTGCAGTGGCGTGGCAACGAACATCACCGTTCACAGTTGCGGGGGCAGCCGCGGCATTGACCGCGTTCCCTTCTTAGCTTCGACAAACGCCGAAGAACCTCGAAAGCGCAAGGCTACGCATGGTATCGGGGCGGGTCAATCTTTGCCCGGCGCCCCCAACCTCATTGACTGCACGCTTCCCCTGTAGGAGCTGCCGCAGGCTGCGATCTTTTGATCTTGATTTTAAAAAGCAACATCAAAAGATCGCAGCCTGCGGCAGCTCCTACAGGGGATCGTTTCGATCCAGGTGAGAACCCTTGCCAATTGACGCCCAACCCTCGCCCATGCTCTCCTACGCATCTTGTTACGGGTGCCCTTCACAGGGTGAAACGGGAAACCGGTGAATCATGTGCTTTACTCTAAAGCCATGTCAGTCCGGTGCTGCCCCCGCAACGGTAAGCGAGCGAAGCATCAGATCCACTGTGCCACTACGGCATGGGAAGGTGATGCTTGCAGGATCAGGCCCAAGCCTTTTCCCCTCGTGAGCCCGGAGACCGGCCCGCAACATAAAGTGACCATAACGATCACTGAAACAACAAACCCGCGGAGGGCGGGCGCTGTTTGAAACGCTGCGCGCCTGGTCGTGCAGGTTTTTGCATGCGCTCTTGATTCCCCGCTGACAGACCAGAGGGAAACGCCATGTCGATCATCAGCAGCACCGGCCACACTACAGCCAGCACCACTTCTACCCTGACTCAACGTCTGACCGCCGCCGTCTGCGCGTCGATCCTGGGCGCGTGTCTGGTGTATTTCGCCGGTTTCTCGCACATCGAAGCGGTGCACAATGCCGCCCACGATACCCGTCACAGCTCCGCGTTCCCGTGCCATTGAGACCTGCTGACATGATCAAGCGTATTGCGCAAACCGCAGGTTTCACCGGGCTGCTGGCCGCCCTGTTGCTGACCCTGCTGCAAAGTTTCTGGGTCGCGCCCCTGATTCTTCAGGCCGAAACCTACGAAAAAGCCGAACCGGCTGCCGTTGAAATGCATGAACACGCCGATGGCGCGATGGCTGCCCACACCCACGACGCCGAAGCCTGGGAGCCGGAAGACGGCTGGCAGCGCGTGCTGTCGACCACTGGCGGCAACCTGGTGGTGGCCGTCGGTTTCGCCCTGATGCTGGCGGGCCTGTACACCTTGCGTGCGCCGACCAAAACCTCCCAGGGCCTGCTCTGGGGCCTGGCCGGTTATGCGACCTTCGTGCTCGCGCCGACCCTCGGTCTGCCACCTGAACTGCCAGGCACGGCAGCTGCCGATCTGGCACAACGGCAACTGTGGTGGATCGGTACCGCCGCCTCCACCGCCGTCGGTATCGCGCTGATCGTGTTCAGCCGTCACTGGCTGATGAAAGTCCTCGGTGCGGCAATCCTTGCCGTTCCCCATGTGATTGGCGCACCGCAACCGCAAGTGCATTCGATGCTCGCTCCGGAGGCACTGGAAACCCAATTCAAAATCGCTTCGCAACTGACCAACGTGGCGTTCTGGCTGGCCCTGGGCCTGATCAGCGCCTGGTTGTTCCGTCGCAAAAGCGATGGCCAATACCACGCATGACGGACGCCAGCACAGCGCCGACCCTGGTGGTCGGCCTGGGCTGCCAAAAGGGCTGCCCCGTCAGCACCTTGTTGGCGCTGCTCGACCAGGCACTGGAGGCGCACCAGATTGCCCGCCATGAAATCAAGGCCCTGGCCAGCATCGATTCGAAGCGCGACGAACCTGCACTGATCGAACTGGCTCAGCAGCTTGGCCTGGAATTGCTGTACTTCAGCAGCGAACAACTGGCCCCCTATGAACCGCAACTCAGCCATCAATCGCAAATAGCGTTTGAACGCACCGGTTGCTACGGCGTGGCGGAAAGTGCCGCACTGGCCCTGGCCGAACAACTGGCCCAGGCCCCGGCAAAACTGCTGATCCCCCGACAAAAATATGCCCAGGCAACCCTGGCATTGGCCGGCGCGGCATAAAATCCCCGATAATCCCCGCCTCGATCATGAACATTCTTCATCTGAAGCCCTGTTCAGCCCCTTTTATTCCCACAGGAACCGACGATGACCGTCTACTTCATTGGCGCAGGTCCCGGCGACCCCGAACTGATTACCGTCAAGGGCCAGCGGCTGATTCGCAGTTGCCCGGTGATCATTTATGCCGGCTCGCTGGTGCCGGCCGCGGTACTGGAAGGTCATTGTGCCGAGCAGGTCGTCAACAGCGCCGAACTGCACCTGGAGCAGATCATCGACCTGTTCAAGGCCGCCCACGCCAAGGGCCAGGACGTGGCCCGGGTACACTCCGGCGATCCGAGCCTGTATGGCGCCATTGGCGAACAGATTCGTTATCTGCGTGAGCTGGGCATTGGGTTCGAAATCGTCCCGGGCGTCACAGCCACCGCCGCTTGTGCAGCGCTTCTGGGTGCAGAACTAACGCTGCCGGACGTTTCACAGAGCGTGATCCTGACGCGCTACGCCGACAAAACCACCATGCCACCCGGAGAGGAATTCGCCAGCCTGGCGCAGCACGGCGCGACCATGGCGATTCATTTGGGGGTCAATCACCTGCCGAAGATCGTTGAGGAGCTTGTGCCGCATTACGGCGCCGATTGCCCGATTGCGGTGGTTCACCGCGCGAGCTGGCCGGATCAGGATTGGGTGACGGGAACGCTTGAGGACATTGCCGAAAAGGTTGCCGCCAAAGGGTTTCGGCGCACGGCGTTGATACTGGTAGGACGGGTGCTGGGCAGTGACCATTTCAGCGAATCGTCACTGTATCGCGCGGGGCATGCGCATCTCTACAGAGCGTAACTCCCCGGTGTAGGAGCTGCCGCAGGCTGCGATCTTTTGATCTTGTTTTTTAAAAATCAAAGTCAAAAGATCGCAGCCTGCGGCAGCTCCTACACAGGGGTTTCGATAGGGCATAAAAAACGGCGCTCACGGGGCGCCGTTTTTTTATTTCGCAGCGAACTCCTTAGTAGTAGGCGTTTTCTTTCTGCGTGTGGTCGGTCACGTCGCGAACGCCCTTGAGCTCGGGAATACGCTCAAGCAGGGTGCGCTCGATGCCTTCCTTCAGGGTCACGTCGGCCTGGCCGCAGCCCTGGCAACCACCGCCGAACTGCAGGACGGCGATGCCGTCTTCGACCACGTCGATCAGGCTGACCTGGCCGCCGTGGCTGGCCAACCCCGGGTTGATCTCGGTTTGCAGGTAGTAGTTGATGCGCTCGTTGACCGGGCTGTCGGCGTTGACCATCGGTACTTTGGCGTTTGGCGCCTTGATGGTCAGCTGGCCGCCCATGCGGTCGGTGGCATAGTCGACAACGGCATCGTCCAGGAAGGCTTCGCTGAAATGGTCGATGTAGGCAGTGAAGCTTTTCAGCCCCAGCGCGGTGTCTTCGGGTTTTTCTTCGCCCGGCTTGCAGTAGGCAATGCAGGTTTCGGCGTACTGGGTGCCAGGCTGGGTGATGAAGACGCGGATGCCGATGCCCGGGGTGTTCTGCTTGGAGAGCAGATCAGCCAGATAATCGTGGGCGGCGTCGGTAATGGTAATAGCGGTCATGGAAACTCCTCGCAGGCTTGGGCGCAGTTTACGCCAATCGGCGCGCCGGACAAAGTCCCAGTATTTTTGTCAGGAAAGATTCCGACGATATCCTCTGTGTAGGAGCTGCCGCA
>NZ_AKJO01000083.1:0-19703 GCF_000282295.1 Pseudomonas sp. GM33 | reverse complement strand
CTGCGCTACTTCATCGCCGTCGCCGAAGAACTGCACTTCGGCCGCGCCGCACAGGTGCTGGGCATCTCCCAGCCGCCGCTGAGCCAGCAAATCCAGGCCCTGGAACAGGAAGTCGGCGCACGGCTGTTCGAGCGTACCAATCGTCGGGTCGAGCTGAGCGAGGCCGGTCGGCTGTTCCTGGAAGAGGCGCGGCTGGTGCTGGCGCAGGTCGACAAAGCGGCGGATGTCGCGCGACGGGCGCAACTGGGGGAGTTGGGTGAATTGAAGATTGGCTTCACCTCATCCGCCCCGTTCAACTCGACCATTCCCCAGGCGATTTTCTCTTTTCGCCAGCGCTTCCCGGCGGTGCACCTGAATCTGCGGGAAATGAGCAGCACCCAGGTGGCCGATGCGCTGGTGGACGAGTCGATTGAGGTCGGCATCATGCGCCCGCTCGGGCTGCCGGACTGCCTCAGCGTTGTCGAGCTGATGCGTGAGCCGCTGGTCGCGGTGCTCAGCTCCAAGCATCCGTTGGTAGAGGGGAGCGAAGAGGGTCTGTTTCTGTCAGCCCTGGCGCTTGAGCCTTTCGTGTTCTTTCCGCGCAGCTATGGCAGTGGCCTATATGCGCAGTTGCTCAGCCTGGCCCGGGATTCCGGTTTCAGCCCGCACTTCGCCCAGGAGGCCGGCGAGGCGATGACCATCATCGGGCTGGTGGCGGCGGGGCTCGGTGTGTCGGTGTTGCCGGCGTCTTATCAGCGGATGCGTATTGATGGTGTGGTCTATCGGCCGTTGCTTGATCCGGCGGCGGTGTCGGCGGTGTGGCTGGTGCAGCGCAAGGATCAGAAGTCGGCGATGGCGCGGGCATTTGTGGAGTTGTTGACGCGCAAGGTTGAGCCGTCGAAGGCGTGACTGTCTGCGATGGTTTGCTCTGACTACCGAACATCGAATGATCAGAACTCGGTATTGAGTGGGTGTAGCTCAAGCGCTACACTTCGCGCATGACGGAGATCCTTCGAAGTTCTACATTTTCAGGCTGGCTAACAAAGCTGGCCGATAGCCGCGCCAGGATGCGTATTCAGGTGCGGATTGACCGCATGGCTGACGGGCATTTTGGAGATGTCAAAGCTATCGGAGATGGATTGAGTGAAGCACGAATCGACTATGGTCCTGGGTATCGGATCTACTTCATGCAACAAGGCCGTCAGTTGATCATTCTCCTGTGTGGTGGAGAAAAAAAGCAGCCAACCTCGTGATATCAAACAAGCCAGGCTTATTGCGAAATCCTGGCAGGAGCAAAACCCATGACCGAACAATTCACTCGCTGGGACTCTGCTGAGTACCTCAAGACCGAAGAGGACATGGCTAACTATCTGGACGCTTGCATGGAGGAGGCGGGAGATGATCCAGCATTCATCGCCAAAGCTCTCGGGACTATTGCACGAGCTCGCGGCATGACTCAGGTCGCCCGTGATGCGGGACTTTCTCGAGAAAACCTCTACCGCGCATTATCGGGTGATGGGAATCCGGAGTTCGGCACCATTCTGAAAGTCATCAAGGCTTTGGGGCTCAAGTTGCATGCCAGTACGTGAGGGATTGAATCAAGTACCAAGACAATCAATCTGCGAATGGGCGCCCAAAAGGCGCCTTTTTCATTTCAGTTGGCCACACCAATTGATATTGGTGAGCGTTTTGTTCGAGTGGATTTTGAGTGATGGCTTTTGGCCTTGATCGGGTCTGCCGATAATGGTTTCTGCATTCATCAAACTATGGAGAAACAGGATGTTCAAGCAGTTAACCTTCACCGCTTTGCTGGCACTGACCGCTCTGACTGGTGGTTGTGCTTCGGTAAAAATGGCGGATGAAAGCCAGGACGCTCAGGCCAAAACATTCCAGGTTGCCCCGGATAAAGCCCATATCTACGTGTATCGCAACGAAAGCATGGGCGCTGGCGTGAAAATGCCGGTGGCGCTGAACGGCAAGCCTGTAGGCCAGACCGTCGCCAAGTCTTATCTGATGCTTTCGGTCCCGGCCGGTCAGCAGACCTTGGTATCTTCCGCAGAAAACGATTCGGTACTGAAACTCACCGCAGAAGCGGGCAAAAATTACTTTGTCTGGCAGGAAGTGAAAGTGGGTTTCATCAAGGCACGTAACAGCCTGCAAGTAGTCGACGACCAGACCGGCCGCGCCGGCGTCGCTGAAAGCAAACTGATTCAGGCTCAGTAAGCGTTCCGACAACCCCCGCACTCAGCGCGGGGGTTGATTCGCTTTGTCCGAGAGAGCACAAAAAAGCCCACCTGTACGGACCTGGAATGTCCAATCCAGCAGGACGCCTCACCACCTACTGTAGGACATTTCCGAAATCCCTCGGAGAGGCTACAGCGCCTTGCGGCGTTGCCTACAACTACCCCAGAATCCGCCGGCTTGTGCGCTTTGAGTGCCATCGCTAACTTGATTCGCGTCACTGATGGTCAGTGATCGGGTTTAGTAGCCCGTGTTCTCGCTAAGTGCATTTGCGCTCCTGATAGGCAGGTATGTCGATACCTGCCCTTGACGGTAGCTGTGCGCAGGGCGCCTTCGGGCGCGCCGGTTTGGCGAAAACCCGGTCTACTAACCTGCGTACAGCTGCCACCCTTTTGATTCGTAGCGACTCGGTGTCGGCTCCACTTTTCTGGGCACTGAATCATGACCAATAAAGCAAAAAACCGGTCGGACACTGATCCTGATACCTCACGCCAACCCAGCAAAATCTTCCTCGTCGCTCCTGAGGTCGACAACCACACTCTGCTGGAGTACGCATGTGTGTCACTGGCATCAGCCAATGCCATGGCGAGCGACTTCGCGCGGAGTCTGAACGGAGCGCAAAGCAACACCCTGCTGGGCATTCAGCAGTCGATCATGCTGGGTGAACTGGCGGTGAATCGGGTGTTGGATAACCTTGATCCGCGCTAGTAAATCACTGGTAACTGATCGTTCCCGAAAGGGGCTTGTGAGACTCTGAGAATCCTGGGCTACCAGCCATTGCAGAGCCAGACAGGGCGCGGCGATGACAAGCCGACCTGTTTGTGAGGGGCGCCGCAAGGCGCCCTTTGTCGTGTCGGGTGTACGAGCTAAGCCGAAATTTGCTTTTGCAATCGTCGCCCGATGACATCCATCAAATCACAGCCATCACGCAATGAAGTGACCAGCACCCGAGCCAGTTCGCTGTAAATGCCTTCGTCAAACGCAAGGCTTTCCAGCAGTTGAGTTGCGGTGCGAATGCGGTAGGCCGCTGTTTCGTGCAAGACGTCCAGCGGTGCTTCGGTGTCGATCACCAACGATGCAATGGTGCAGTCGATGCCGGTGATAGGCATATATCGATCCATGACAAAAAACCTCCAGTGGTAAGAACGCGAACACATTGTGCTCGCGGTTTGGCGAACTTCAGGCGATCCCTAAGGTGGGTCCAGGTTGTCTAACGCTCGGTTTACCAATAACTCGCCCAGCACCGCGAGTTGCTGTATGGCCAGCGCCACATTGCGCCGCGAACCTTCCAGTTCGCAGGCAAGATCGGTGGCCATGACATTCAGCGAAGCGAGGGTTTCGCAGGCGTGACAGAGCAAAGACTCGGTGTCGACATTCGGGACGATAGTGAACACGTGGCTGACAGGGTCGGGACGGTCCGGGTTGCGCAGTCGAGCACTGACGAGGCGTTCGGTGATCTCCGAGAGTTTGGACAGTTCCACGAAGTCAGCGGGTGGAAGGTCCGGCGATTGCGAAGGGCTGGGGGTGGTCTTTTTCATCATGGAGCTCCCTGCAGGGTTTAAGAAAAAATCAAATCAACGCTGCTCAACAGCAGTTTTTAATAGTGGATTCGGGTAGGAGTGCAGGTGGATGTATTACCAGAAAATTCAAATTAATTAATCAAAAAAATGTACATCTGTCTAATTAAATGATTCGAAATTTGTAGTATGTAGGAATCGTCTTACATTGTTTTTTTGAGTGTTGTTGTTTTTCTGTTTGTGTAAGTTTTTTCTGTGGGTTGATTCCGCTGTGGATTGTGGTGGACCTATTGTGGGCGTCTTCAGATTGGGATGTCGGAAATGTCTCGGTTGAAATATTATTTAATGTTTGTTATGCGTATTTTTATATTTGCTTTTGTACCATGCTCCGTTATGTAGGATGCTGGCCTCACAAGAAGCCCCGTAGCGGTCAAGCCCAGTGGCTACCTGATGTAATCGGAAATGTGAGTGGTAGGTTTGATGTACAAAAAAGAAAAGACGGAAAATCTGAAAAACAATATCAAATATTTAATAAAAAGCCGTGGGGAGACGCAGCTGTCGCTGTGTAATTCCAGTGGTTTGACCAGAACTACGATATACAACATTCTCGAAGGGAGGGTTGTGAACGTTCAGCAGTCGACGATTCGCAAAATTTCTAATTTTTTCGGTGTTTCATATAAAGAGATAGAAACTGTTGATTTTGAAGAAAGAGAAATAATTGAAAGTGATGTGTCTCCGGAGGGGAATATGAATCCGGCTGCTGTTCCTGTGATCAAGGAAAGCGATTTGATTCGGAGTTTGGATAAAAGAATTGGCGAGCTCTGCACGATTTGCCCGTTGACATACTATTTTGGAGCGGCTTCTAACTTAATAGGCGTTCTTCTGGAAAATGAGATTGCTGGTGTGAATGACTCGGGAGATTTGTTAATCGTAAAGAAAGGTCTGTCGATTTGCGGTAAAGAGCAGTTGGTGTACGACATTGAGACGAAGAGGCTATATATAACGACTGAATGTTGTGTTGGGTCGGATGTTGTTCGGGTTGTAGGTGAAGTCATCGAGGAAAGATTTAATGGGTAGTGAGTGTGAAAATAGTAAGTATAAGCTGTTAGGTTTTGATGCGAATAAAAATCTCGCTTTGATCATGGTTATTTCTACTGGAAAAGTCATTAGGGTTAAACTTGGTGAAGTGCTGAAGAGCGAAATTATTGATGATTTGAACAAGTCTGAAGTTAAAGATCTGTACAAAAAATATTACTCGGCTGGAGCAGCATTGACCACCTATGAGCTGCATGATCGCCACGAGCGCTCGTGGATGATTTATGTTGTTTTGAATCTTCTCCTGCTTGCCTTGTACATTTTTTCGAATATTGGTGCCACAAAGCTTATTTATTTAGAGGCGTTTGATCTGGTTGTCACTCCAGGGGTGTTTTTATTTCCGCTGACGTTTTTGATAGTCGATATGTTGAATGAGTTTTATGGGCTTCGCCTTGCAAGGAAGGCTATATTGTTTGCATTTGCAGGCAATGCCTTAATTATCGTTTTGTTGAGTGCTGTGGCGCACCTTCCAGGATTGCCAGGGTGGGAATTGGATGTTCCTTATGGTGCGGTTATAGCTCAGGTTTCGTCAGTGTTGGTGGCATCCTCTGTTTCATTTCTTTTTTCTGAGTATGTGAACTCATATCTCTTGTCTAAAATAAAAGAACTGACAAGCTCTCGGTTTTTGTTTTTGCGGGTGTTTTTTAGTACTTTTTTTGCGGTGATAATAGATAGTTTTATTTTTTGCTATATTGCATTTTATGGAGTCATGACAAATGCTGAAGTGCTTTCAATTATTTCTGTTCAAGTCTCTATAAAAATGTTTTTTGCTTTCTTTAATGTTTTGCCTGCTTATGGTGCGCGATCATTGTTTAAGCGATTTGTGGCTGAAGGGCAGGTATCGTAAAAAGGGTCATTTGTAATGGCCCTTTTTTGACGGCAGGAAAACTAGTTTAGATTCAGTTTGTGTTTTAGGCTGCTCAGTATTTCTGTTTTGTTTTCACAATAAGTGTTGAGTCCTGTTGCACGAAGGCTGCATGCGTCGCAGTCCCCGCATCCGTTTCCTTTAACGCCGTTATAGCAAGTTAGCGTGTTGACACGAATCAGGTCGAATTGCTTGTGGTGGTCAGCCAGCGCCCAGGTTTCTGCCTTGTTCAGGTACATGAGTGGAGTTTCAATGCGCAGCTTGTAATCCATGCCCAATTCAACTGCGTTGTTCAGGGTTGTGACAAAGTTATTCCGACAATCCGGATAGCCGGAGAAATCTGTTTCGCTGATACCCGTAATCACAGCCTCAGCGCCTACCTGATAGGCATAAATAGATGCCAAGGTTAAAAACAGAATATTCCTGCCTGGCACGAAGGTGTTCGGCACGCCGCCGTCGGCGCTGTTTGCGCCAGGCACTGGGATGTTGTCGCGTGTCAGGCTACTGATAGCCAGCTCACTGAGCACTGACACGTCCAACACTTTATGAGCGGCCACGCCAAGTTGCTTTGCAAGTTCTTGCGCCACTTCAATTTCCGCCCGATGGCGCTGGCCATAGTCGAACGTAATGCAGTGGATCTCGTCGTACATCGGTAGCGCATGGATCAAGCAGGTCGTTGAGTCTTGCCCGCCACTGAAAACGATAACGGCCTTTTTTGTCATGGTTCGTTCTTCCCTGGGATGCCCTGACGGGGTGTCTGGGGGCATTGACCCTACCGGGAAGCTCAAACGCTGGCTGTGGGACATTTCCGAATTCACGTACTCCGGTTTCCGGTTATGTCATTTCTTTGCGGGGAAGTGTTTGTGGCGAAGGAGCTTGCTCCCGCGGGGCCGGGCTGGCGCTCTAGTGCGCAGGGGCCCCAAAAGGGGGCTGCTTCGCAGCCCAACGGGGGCAAGCCCCCTCGCCACATTTGTAGCGTGGGGCTCAAGACCAGCGCTTGAAAATCAGCGAAGTATTCACCCCGCCAAACGCAAAGTTGTTGTTCATCACGTACCGGTTACTCATCTGCCGAAATTCGCCGCGCAGGTAGTCGAGCTTGCCGCAATGCGGGTCGACTTCGTCGAGGTTGAAGGTGTGGGCGTAGAGGTCGCGGTTCATCATTTCGATGCTGAACCAGGATTCCAGTGCACCGCAGGCGCCGAGGGTGTGGCCGAGGAAGCTCTTCTGCGAGCTGATGGGCATGTGTTCGCCGAACAGGCTGCTGGTGGCCAGGGTTTCGGCGATGTCGCCCTGTTCGGTGGCGGTGCCGTGGCCGTTGACGTAGCCGATGTCCGAAGGTGCCAGCCCAGCGTCTTCCAGGGCCAGCTCCATGGCCCGGCGCATGGTGACTTGCTCCGGACGGGTGGTGTGCTGACCGTCGGCGTTGCTGCCGAAACCGACGATCTCGGCATGGATGCGGGCGCCACGGGCCAGGGCGTGTTCCAGTTCTTCGAGCACCAGCATGCCGCCGCCTTCGCCGATCACCAGGCCGTCGCGAGCGGTGTCGTAAGGGCGCGGGCTGCGTTGTGGGGTGTCGTTTTTCAGGCTGGTGGCGTAGAGCGCATCGAAGACCATGGCTTCGGTCGGGCACAGTTCCTCGGCACCGCCGGCGAGCATCAGCGGCAGGCGGCCGAACTTGATCGCTTCGTAGGCATAGCCGATGCCCTGGCTGCCGCTGGTGCAGGCGCTGGACGTCGGAATCAGGCGGCCGGTGAGGCCGAAGAAGATGCTGATGTTCGCCGCGGTGGTGTGCGGCATCATGCGCACGTAGGAATTGGCGTTCAGGCCTTCGGCCACCGAGTTGAGCAGCATGTTGCCGAATGCCTTGATCTCGTCGGTGCTGCCGGTCGAGGAACCGCAGGCGACGCCCATGCGCCCATCCTTGATCGATTCGTCGCCCAACAGGCCGGCATCGGCCAGCGCCATCTCCGCCGCGCCCACAGCCAACCGTGAGACCCGGCCCATGCTGCGCAGTTGCTTGCGGGTCCAGTGGCTTGGCACTGTGAAGTCATCGATGGGGGCTGCCAGGCGTGTGTTGAGTTCGGTAAAACGATCCCACTCGTCCATCCGGCGGATGCCGCTGCGGTTGGCCGCGAAGTTGCCGGCGATGGTGTCCCAGTCGCTGCCCAGTGAGGTGATGCCGGCCATGCCGGTGACGACGACGCGCTTCATCAGCACAGGCCTCCGTTGACGGCCAGAACCTGCCGGGTGATGTACGAGGCTTCCGCCGACATCAGGAAATTCACCGCGCCAGCCACCTCTTCAGGGGTGCCCATGCGTTGTGCGGGGATCATTTTCATCAGTTCTTCCACCGGCACGTTTTCGTCGAGCATGGCTGTGTCGATCAGGCCGGGGGCAACACAGTTAACGGTGATTTTGCGCTTGCCCAGCTCAATCGCCAATGCCTTGGCCGCACCAATCAGCCCGGCCTTGGAAGCGCTGTAGTTGACCTGGCCACGGTTGCCGATCAGCCCCGAAACCGAGGTGATGCAGACAATCCGCCCGGCAGCGCGACGCCGGATCATCGGCATCATTACCGGGTGCAGCACGTTGTAGAACCCGTCGAGATTGGTGCGCATCACCACATCCCAATCGTCCTCGCTCAGGGCCGGAAAGGCGCCGTCGCGGGTCAGGCCGGCATTGAGCACCACGCCGTAGTAGGCGCCGTGGGTTTCCACGTCGGCTTCGAGAATTTCCTTGCAACGGGCGCGGTCGGCCACGTCGAATTGCAGGATGCGCGCACGGCGACCCAAGGCCTCGACTTCGGCCTTGACGGTTTCGGCGTCGGCCAGGCCGCTACGGCAATGCAGCACGATGTCGTGCCCGGCCCGGGCCAGGCGCAAGGCGATGGCGCGGCCGATGCCACGGCTGGAACCGGTGACCAGTACGGATTCAGTCATGACTGGACTCCTTCGGGTTCATGAAGATATTGAGCGGCCTGGGGTGGGCGGAACACGTTCAGACGGGCTGTGGCGTGGATACCGTTGCCGTTGATGTGGCACTCGAACACGCCCATGCCGTTGTCGTCCTCCAGGGAGCGAATCCCGTGGAGGGTCAACTCGGTACCGGCCGGGAAGCTTTCAACGTTGCATTCGAATTTTCGGCTGCCGAGGAGGAAGCCCAACTCCACCGCATCGCCGCGCTGACGCGCATGGCAACCGGCAAAGGCGGCAACACTTTGCGCCATCAGTTCGATGCCGACCCAGGCCGGCAGGCTGCCGTCGGGGAGGTTGAACAGGCCATCGGGCTTGACGGTCAGGCGAGTGTGAATCTGCTCTTCATCGAACGCCAGGACCTGATCGATCAGGATCATGTCGCCGGCGTGGGGCAGCAGTTCGGCGAGCGGCCAGTCAATCATGGGGCGTCTCCGATAATCAGGCTGACGTTGTTGCCACCGAAGGCAAAGGAATTGCTCATCAGGTAACGGGGTGCAATGGACGTCAGGCGAGTGGCCGGGGTCACCCATTGCAGCGGCGGCAGTTCGGGATCGGGCTGCCCGTCCCAGACGTGCGGCGGCAGGGCATGTTCGCGATTGTCGGGACTCAGGCTCAACCAGCAGAACGCCGCTTCCAGCGCACCGGCTGCACCGAGGGTGTGGCCGGTCATGGGTTTGCTCGATGAGCAGGGCACGCCGGCCGGGAACAGCGTTGCCACGGCCAGGCTTTCCATGGCGTCGTTGTGCTGGGTGGCGGTACCGTGCAGGTTCAGGTAAGCGATCTGCTCCGGTTGCAGGTTGGCGCGGCCCAAGGCTTTGCGCATGGCCTGCAGAGCGCCACGCCCCGTCGGCTCGGGGGCGGAAATGTGATGTGCATCGGAGCTGGCGCCGCTGCCGAGCAAGGCAATCGGCTGGCTGTCGCCTGCGTGTCTGGTCATCAGGAACAGCACCGCCGCTTCGCCAATGTTGATGCCGTTGCGGTTCACTGAAAACGGATTGCAACGCTGTTCCGAGACCGCTTCCAGCGCCGAGAAACCGTTGAGGGTCAGCTTGCACAGGGTATCGACACCGCCACACAGCACCGCGTCGCAGACGCCCAGGTCCAACAGGCGCTGGGCGCTCATCAAGGCCCGGGCACTGGAGGTGCAAGCCGTGGAAATGACATAGGCCGGCCCACTCAATTGCAGCCACTCGGCGAGGAAGTTTGCCGGCGCACCCAGCTCCTGTTGCTGGTAGTCGTACTCGGGCGGGAACTGCTTTTCGCGCAGGTAATGGGCCAGGCCCTGGCTGGCTTCGTCGATGCCCGAGGTACTGGTGCCGAGCACGACACCAATGCGATCGCGGCCGTAAGTCTGGATGGCGCTGTCGATGTCCGGGCGGATTTGCAGCGTGGCTTCCAGCAACAGCTGATTGTTGCGACTGTGATGGCGCGACATGTCGGCTGGAAGGGTTGCCAGGTTGCCCTGGACCGCGCCGACCGGCAGCGTGCGTTGCGGCACCCACCCGGCTTGTTCGCGCATGCCGCTGCAGTCGCCGGCAAATAGGTGGCGGGCAACCTCCTGCTTGTCGCGGCCCAGCGCGCAGACCAGCCCGAGGGCATTGAGGTAAGCCGTCATGGTGTTTCACCGCTCAGGGGCGTGACTTGATAGGTCGCACCTTTCGTAATCATCAATTCAAAATTCTGCGGTTGTGTGTAGCGGATGTCCCAGCGCTCGGGCAGGGACCGTTGTCTGCCGTGCTGCCAGGCGCCGGGATAGTTGGCCGCCAGTTCATCATCCGGCGTCAGCGCAAACAGCAGTGCTGCGAACAGTTCCCGGGCTTGCGGGTTGGGTGGCAACAGGCCGTCGGCGTGCCAGGTTTTATCGTTCAATAGCTGGCGGGCCTGGGGAATGCCCAGCAGGTCCATCATTGACCAGCGAATGCCCGCGTCTTCGCGCTGGATCACCACTACCCAGTCCAGGCGGTCGTCGGGCTTCAATAGCTGGATATGCAATTGCAGTGGCAGCGGCAGCTCCGGATTTTTCTCGGGCAATGGGGCCCGGCTGGAGCAGGCGCTTAACAGCAGGGCCATGGCAAATAGCAGAAATCGCAACACACCGACTACCCCTGTGGGAGCGAGCTTGCTCGCGATGGCGGCGATACATTCAGCATTGATATTGGCTGACCCACCGCTATCGCGAGCAAGCTCGCTCCCACAGGTTTGGTGTTTCAAGCGGTTGGCAATGGACATCACACAGTTCCTTCAAAAGGTTTGCGCGCCACCACATTGACCAGGGTTTCTTCCCGTTGGCCAAAGGGTTTTGGCTTGCACACACCCAGGTATTCGAGCAGGCCGAAATCCTTGGCGCGACTCCACCACAGGTACGGATAAGACACGTTTTGCGCGGTAAATTCGAAACCCTGTTGTCGGATCATGTGCAGGTACTGCGCTGCGCTTTTCTGCACGTGCATGGGGTGGCGGAACAACCAGCGGATCACCCAGGTATCAATGTAGGCCTCGGTGGACTCGGCGAACAGCAGATAACCGCCCGGCTTGAGCACGCGGTAGAACTCGGCCAGGGCCTGTTCCTGCTGCACCAGGTGATGGAACGTCTGGTGACAGAACAGCAGGTCGATACTGGCGTCCGCCAGCTTGAGGCTCGCGCAGTCGCTGCCGATCAGCTCCACGTCAATGCCCTGGCGCGCTGCTTCTTCGGCGCTCTGGGTGAGGCTCTGCGGGTCGGCATCGATGCCGATCAGGCGAGCGGGCGCAAAGGCCTGGCGCAGCAGCGCGAATGACTTGCCCTGACCACAGCCGGCATCCAGCAGTACCGGGTCGGCAGGCGGCGCTTCGCTGAACAGGCCGCGCAAATCGTTGACCGCCAGCCGCAGCACATAGTGTTGCCAGATCCGGCTGCGCAGGAACCACAAACCGAAACGGGTTTCTTCGACGTAGTGGTCGCTCAAGTGGTTCATGACGCAGCCCCTGCACAGAACTCCGATATCACCTTCAACCGGCGCCGGGCTTCGCTGACGAACGGGTTGCGTGGGTCCCAGGCATACCCGGCAAGGATGGAGCTGATCATTCCGCGAATTTCCGGCGAGCTGCTCTCATGGAAAATCACATCCTGGAAGGTCCCGGCGTACCAGCCTTCGACGTAGCAACGGAAGGTGTCGACGCCGCGCTTGAGCGGCTCGGCGAATTCGGTTTGCCAGTCGACGGCTTCGCCTTGCAGCTGGCGGTGCAATACCCCGGCCGCCATGCTCGCCGAACGCATGGCGATGGTCACGCCGGAGGAAAACACCGGGTCGAGGAATTCCGCGGCATTGCCCAGCAGCGCGAAGCCCGGACCGTGCAGGGTTTTGACGTTGGCCGAGTAACCGCCGATGGTGCGGGCCGGGGTGTCCCAGCGCGCGTTGGTCAACACGCCGGCCAGGCTTGGCGTCTCGCCGATAAAGCCGCGCAGGCACTCGTCCAGATTGTCGCTGCGGCCGGCGAAACGTTCCTCGGCGGCGACCACGCCGACCGAGCAGCGTCCGTTGCTGAACGGAATGGTCCAGAACCACAGGTCTCGTTGGGTCGGATGAGTGGTC
This sequence comes from Pseudomonas sp. GM33, assembly GCF_000282295.1. Taxonomy (NCBI): domain Bacteria; kingdom Pseudomonadati; phylum Pseudomonadota; class Gammaproteobacteria; order Pseudomonadales; family Pseudomonadaceae; genus Pseudomonas; species Pseudomonas sp. GM33. The sequence goes on along the minus strand of NZ_AKJO01000083.1, from coordinate 7,459 downwards.
ACGAGGATCTTGCTGCGGTCGAAGGCCGGGTGGTCGATACGGTCTTCGATATGGGTGAACACGGCCTGGCGCACCGGGAAGTTCGACGGCGCCTCGAGGTCGAGCAAGCGCGGCAGCACGCGGCCGTAGCCACTGGCATCGAGCATGAAACCGGCCTCGATGCGGTATTCGCTGCCGTCCTCGCGGCGCACGCCGAGCTGTGGTTTTTCCGGGTCGATGTCGACGCTGACGATGGTTTCGCCATAGCGGATCTCCACGCCTTGCAGCGCGGCCTGATCGGCCAGCAGCTTGTCGAAATCGGCGCGCTGCACCTGAAATGTCGTTGATTTGCCGTGGCTGAACGTCTCGCCGAAATCGAACGCGCTGTAACGTTCGCCCCAGGCAAAGGCGGCACCGGTTTTCACCTGGAAGCCGGCCGCGTTGACGGCGTCGAGCATGCCCGCCTCTTCGACGAAATCCAGGCAATGGGCCAACAGGCTTTCACCGATGGAAAAACGTGGAAAATGCTGACGCTCGATCACCAGCACATCGTGTCCCTTGCGCTTGAGCAACGCGGCGGCGATGGCACCCGAAGGACCGGCACCGATGACCACGACCTGGCGGCATTCCATTTCAACGGTTGGCATGAGGGCTCCTTGCCGGGACAGCGGCTTTCAGGGGGATTCGGTGCATACCGCTCAGGGCTGGCAGCAGTGTAGCGATCAGGCCCATCAGCATCAGCGCAAAGTACAGCGGCGGGCTGATGAGTTGCTGTTGCAGCAACAGGTTGAGAAAGACGATCTCGCTCAAGCCGCGGATGTTCAGCAGCACACTTTCCCGCCAGCGGCTGGCGCCCTTGAACGACGCCCCGGCCCAGCCGAGGCCGAGCCAGTTGCCCAGCAGTTTGCTCAGCATCGGCAACAGCAGCAGGGCGACCAGTTGCACCCAGCCGAGGCTGTCCATCGCGCTGTGCACGTTGATCTGCACGATGCCGAACGTGAGGATCAACGGGATGGCGATGTACGTCTGCAAACGGCTCATCCAGATGGCCGGTAACGGCAGCACCAGCGGCGCTTTCAAGGCGGCCATGATCAACACATAGCCGATGCCGAAAATCAGTGCATTGAGCTTGTAGTGCTCGGCGACGACCAGCAGGGCGAAAAAACCCAGGCTGTAAAGCCACGTCTGGCGCAAGCCAAGCAGCCGCAGCAGCACCGGCAGGCAGGCGCCGGCCAGTGGCAGCAACAGGCTGCTCAGGTGCAGGCTGCCCTGGGCGAGGCCGAACACAGTCCAGCAGGCGAGGTCGATGAGGATCGCGGTTTGCACCAGACGCCGGGTGGCTGCGGGCGGGTAATCGATGTGTCGCAGGTACAGGTACAGCACCGGAATCGCGGTGATGGCGAACAACAGGCCGACGGCCAGCGAGCTGATCCAGGGTTGCGCCGGCAACAGCCAGACGGCCGTGGCCAAGCCGCAGGCAAACGGAATGCAAAAGCTCGGCAGGGCGATTTTCAGGCTCTGGCGATCGAGTTGCAGGTCGATCACATCGCTGAGGATGTAGCCCAGCAACAGGGCAAAGCTCAGGCTGTAGAGGTTCTTCAGCCAGCCCGGCGACACCAGCTGCGCACCGCTCAATTGCCATTGCGGCTCGATCCAGAAATACATCAGCAGCGGCAAACCGAGGGTTGCCAGCAACAACTGGCTGACGATGGGAATCAGACCAATATGCCGGCCGGCGCGGGTCGCCAGCGCGAACAGCGCCAGGGCCATCGCCCAGAATAGAACGATCATCACGCTGCACGCTCCGCGGCCGTGGACTCGTGAACCTGTCGACCGGCCCAGGGTGCCAGCAGGAAGCTGAAGACCAGGCCGAGGCTCACCGACAATCCGAAGTTGCTCACCGCCGGGGTGCTCGACACCGCCAGCAGACCGAACGACAACCAGGTGGTCAACGCCGCCAGCAGGGTGCCCAACAGGCTCACGGCCGCGCCGCCGACCTGTTCGCGCATCAGGATCGCGTAATCGACGCTGATCGCCGTCACCAGCAGCAGGCCGAACAGGCTGAACAGGGTCAACGGCTGCCCCAGCCAGCCGAGGCTGGCCAGGCTGCACAACGCCGCCAGCAGCGGCAGGGAGACGATGCGCAACGCACCGCCGAAACCGAACGGCAGGATCAGCACCAGCACGATCAGCACGCAGGAGGCGAGTTTCAGTTCGGCGGCACTGATTTGGGTGGCGGCGAAGACAGTGTTCAATTCACCCAGTCGATCCACCAGTGTCACGCCGGGTAGGTCCTCGCCCTGGAGCCGCAGCAGGGCCGGGTTGTTGATGCCTTGCAGGCTGACCATCGCCGCCACGCCGTCTTCGGTCGGCCCCAGCCACAGGGGCCGGTAGGGTTCTGCCAGCGGGCCACTGAGCGCTGCGTCGATGTCCACGGCCGGCAGTGCCTGTAGCTTCGTCAGCTCGGCTTGCAGCGTCTCGGCCGGTACACCGATGTCGAGCAACGGCTGCCAGAGCGCCGGCAGTCTGCTCAACGCTTCGCGCACCTGCTGCTGTGCGTTCGGCGTGCTGACCAGTTGATTGAGCGACAGATACCCCTGGAGTTTTTCCAGGCCAATCAATTGATCCAGTCGTTCGCTCAGAGCGGTCTGGCGTTCAAGCAATTGCTGCTGATTGGCGGCGCGTATCAGGAAGAACTGGCTAGTGGGTTGATAGCCGGTGATCCGTGCAATGGTCCGGGCTTCGTCGGTCAAATTTTGTGGTGCGCTGATCCACTGGCGGATGTCGTTTTTGCTGTTCAACTGCAACAGCCCGCCCACGCAAAAGGCGATCAGCAGCGCCAGCAGGACTGGCGTTTTCACCTGATTGAGCAGTGCTTCACGGCAGCCCAGCAAATGCTCGCAAACGCGCAATGGCCACTGCGCCGGACGCAGCTCCACGCCCTTGAGCAAGGCCGGCAGCAGGCCCACGGCGGACAAATAGGCGCCGAGCAAACCGGCGGCAGAGAACACGGCAATCTGGGTCAGCGCCGGGAAGGGTGTCCAGGCCAGGGCCAGGTAGCCGATACCGCTGGTGATCAGGCTCAGGGTCAACCCTGGCAGGGTCAGGCGCAGGGCCGGCCAGCTGTGCCAGGGTTTCAGGCTCCAGCTTTTGGACAGGTAGTGCAGCGGGTAGTCGACCGCCACACCGATCAGGCTCGAACCCAGTACCAGGGTCATCACGTGCATATGGCCGAACAGCGCCACGCAGGCCACCGCTCCGAAGAGCATGCCCACCAGCACCGGCACGAACGCCAGCAACACGCGCCAGCGCCGGAAGGCCAACAGCAGCAGCAACAGAATCCCCACGGTGGCACCGCCACCGACCCAGGTCATCTCCCGGGCGGCCTGCTGTTGCCCGTGGGCCGCATACAGCAAGCCGCTGGCGGCGAGCAGTTGCACCTCGTGCTGCGCAGCTTGTTCGCGGCTGTGCTCGAGCAGGTCGGCCACTTGCAGCGGCAGGTTCATGTCGAAGGCGTTGCCGGTGGTGCGCGCACGCAGCAGCACCCAGCTTTTGCCATCGGCATCGGCGACCAGGGTGCCACTGCCGATGTCCAGTTGCACCGAACCGCGTTGCGGCTGGCTGTTCTGGATGCGCCCGGTCAGGCCCAGCCAGTCATCCTGGCTCGGCACCAGGCTGTAACCGTTGAACGGGTCGAACAAGGCTTGCACGCGTTGCTGGATAAAGGTGTCGGGGTGCTCGATCAGCAGCTGTCGGTCCACCGCCGAGAGCATCGCCAGGCGACCTTGCAGCAATTGCGTGCGCAGCGCCGGCAAGTCGGCCTGCAGGGTCCACTGGACCTTTTCGAACAGTCCGCTGGCCTGCCATTGCTCGCCGAGGGTTTGCGCCATGGCGACAGCTTGCTGGCGATCGGCGTGGCCGACCAGCACCAGCATTTCGCGGTTCAGCGGTTCTTGCATGCGTTGTTCGGCGCGCAGTTCCAGGGCGTCGGGCGCCGTGCCGGGCACCAGTTCCATCAGGTTTGCCGACAGTGGTGCGCCGTCACGCCATTGCCAACCCGCGAGCGCCAGTACTGCCAGCAGCAGGATCAGAAACAGCCGTGGCAGTAACCGTTCACTCGGCAAAGTCATGTTGCTCCGCGTCGCTCAACGGTTGGGCGCTGGTGCTGTCCTGCATGCGCAACAACGTACTGTCACCCTGGGTTTCGAGCAGTTCGATGCTCTGCACCAGTGCTGCGCCGGTAATGTTGATCTGGTTGAACACCTGCTTGAGCAGCATCGAGCGCGGCACCAGCGTGAGTTTCCAGTTCTGTGCGTCGCCGCTCAGGGACAGCTCGAAATCCCGTTGCAGGCCACTGCTGTCGCCTTGCAGCACGGCGAGGAACAAACGGTTCTGCTCGGCACCGGCGCTTTTGCCCGGCAGCATTTGCCAAACAATGCCGTCACGCCGGGCAATGCCTTTGGCGGTGATGCGATAGTCCTGTTGCAGTGGCGTTTTCAGGAGCCACAACAAGCCGTGGTTTTTCGCCAGGACGAACGTGCCCTTGCTGGTCAGCGGCTGGGACAGGGCGCGCAGGTGTTTCTCCTGGATGAAGTTGCCGTGGATCACCTCGGGTTTGGCCAGTTGCTCGCTGAGTTGTTGCAGGTCGAAGGCATGGGCCAGTCCAGGAATACCCAGTAGTACGCAGAACACTGTAGGAGCGAGCTTGCTCGCGAAAAACCTGAGAAAGCCGCGGGGTGTCAGGTGCCCGGTGTCATCGTTAGCGACCATCGCGAGCAGGCTCGCTCCTACAGGGGGGCGGGGGTGGCAGAACATCATGGCAGGGCCCTCTCGACAGCGTCGGTGAAGACCTTCGGGGAGGCCAGTTGCATCTCGCGGCTGGCGAGGTCGACGGCGACCTGTACCGTCATGGCCCGGGTCAGGCGTTCACCGGTTTGCAGATCGCTGATCAGGTAGTTGATCTTCAAACGGTTCTCCCACTCCACCAGGTTGGCGCGCACGTTGAGTTTCTGGCCGAACACCGCACCGCGCACGTAGCGCAATTGCAGGTCGATCACCGGCCACGCGTAGCCGGATTCGTTCATCGCCGTGTAGTTGTGGCCGATCGTGTCCAGCAGCGCGCAGCGGGCGACTTCCAGGTATTTGACGTAATGGCCGTGCCAGACCACGTGCATGCTGTCGACGTCAAAGAAAGGCACGACGATTTCCGTGTCGGTGTGCAGAAGTCCCTTGCTACGCATGCAGCCTCCAGTGTTGTTCGGCGATGCGCTGCAGGCACAGGCGCAACTCGCCTTCCAGCGCGCGGTCTTCGATGACCGGAGGGAAGTCCCCGGCCAAGGCTTCGTGCATGGCGGCCAGTGCGGGTGGCAGCGGTCGCGCATCTTCGGCCTGGCCGCGCAGCCAGACGCCCTGATTGGCCGCCAACAGGGTGGCGGCGGCCACTTGTTCGGTGAGTTCCAATACGCGGATCGCATCCCGGGCGGCGATGGTGCCCATGCTGACTTTGTCCTGGTTGTGGCATTCGGTGGAGCGCGAGAAGACGCTGGCCGGCATGGTGTTTTTCAGTGCTTCGGCGGTCCAGGCGCTGGTGCCGATCTGCACGGCCTTGAAGCCGTGGTTGAGCATGGCGCGGTCCGCCGTGGCGCCGGACAGGTTGCTCGGCAAGCCATGGTTGTAGCGCTCGTCCACCAGCAGCGCGAGTTGCCGGTCCAACAGGTCGGCGACATTGGCCACGAGGTTTTTCAGGCTGTCCATGGCGAACGCGATGTGCCCGCCGTAGAAGTGCCCGCCGTGCAGCACGCGCTCGGCTTCGGCGTCGATGATCGGGTTGTCGTTGGCGCTGTTGAGTTCGATCTCGATGAACGAACGCAGCCAGTTCAGGCTGTCGGCCAGCACGCCCAGCACATGGGGCGCGCAGCGCAGGGAATAGCGGTCTTGCAGACGATGCAAGGGGGCGGTCGGTGCGTCGATGGCCAGATCCTTGCGCAGCCACGCGGCGACCTGCATCTGCCCCGGATGTGGCTTGGCGGCGAACAGGCGCTCATCGAAGTGCTCCGGGTTGCCCTGCAGGGCGACCACGTTCAGCGCGGTGATGCGCGTGGCCAGTTGCAGCAGGTAATCGGCGCGGGCGAATGCCAGGCAGGCGAGGCCGGTCATTACGGCAGTGCCGTTCATCAGCGCCAAAGCTTCTTTCGGCCGCAACACCAGCGGCTGCCAGCCGAGTTCGCGGTGCACATCGGCGGATTGCCGGCGTTCGCCGCGGAACATCACTTCGCGTTCGCCGGACAGCGTGGCGGCAACGTACGAAAGCGGCGTCAGGTCACCGCTGGCGCCGACTGAACCTTCCTCCGGAATCAGCGGCAGGATGTCGTGTTCAAGGAACGCCTGCAGGCGTTCCAACAGCTCCACGCGCACCCCGGAAACACCGTGGCACAGCGACTGCAGACGCGCCGCCAATACCGCGCGGGTGGCCTGGGCGTCGAGCAGTTTGCCCAGTCCGCAGCCGTGGAAGGTATACAGATGCTGCGGCAGCGCTTCGACGTGATGCAGCGGCACCGCGATCACGCAGGAGTCGCCATAACCGGTGGTCACGCCGTAGATCACGCCTTCCTTGTCCAGCAGCGAGTCCAGAAAACGCGCGCCCTTGGCGATGCGCTCGCGGTAGGCGGGATCGCTTTGCAACTGCGTCGGCACCTTGCGGTTGGCCAGAGCCAGCACATCTTCAATGCGCAAAGGGCGTTCGCCGAAGGTTACCGGCTCAAGCGTTGGCGTCGTCATCGGTCTTCCAGAAAGGGTAAAAGTTGAACCATTGTTGGGGCGCTTCGAGGCAATAGTGACTCAGGCGCTCGGCGTAGCGGGACGCCCACTGATGAATGACCTGTTCACGGTCGCTGCGTATCCAGGTGATTGCCTCAGCGAAGGGTTCAATGGTCAGTCGGTAGTCGCCGTCGGGCTTTTTCAAGCACAGCAGCAAATTGATCGGGCATTTCAGCAGGCCGGCCAACAGCCACGGGCCTTGAGGGAATCTGGCCGGATGGCCGAGAAAATCCACGGTCACGCTGCGTCCGCCATGCAGCGGCACGCGGTCGCCGGCAATCGCCAGCCACTCGCCGCGCTCCAGGCGCTCGCTCAATTGCAGCATGATCCCCGGGTCCAGCTCGCTGACCTGAATCAGGCGCAAGTTGGTCGCCCCGGCTTCCCCCAGCAAACGGTTGAACTGTTCGGCGTGCTTGGTGTGCACCAGCACGTTCATCGTGACCTTTTCGCCGATTTCCGCCAGTGCGCGGCAGACTTCCAGATTGCCCAGGTGCGCGCCCACCAGCATCTGGCCGCGGGCAGCGCGCAACTGGTCGCGCAGCAGCGCCGGGTCGATGATTTCGATTTGCTCGATGCTCAGCCTGCCGTTCCAGACGTCGAGTTTGTCGAGCATGGAGTCGGCGAACGCCATAAACTGGCCGAATACCCGCCAATGGCTCCGGCG
>NZ_AKJO01000082.1:0-40783 GCF_000282295.1 Pseudomonas sp. GM33 | reverse complement strand
GTGTCCTAGGCCACTAGACGAAGGGGACACGCTGCCCGGAACACATGGTGTGTGTTTCGGTGCCCAGATCCGCATCCGAAGACTTGGTTCTGGTTTCACTCAGCCCTGCCCGAAAGCAACGCTGTTTAAAATTGGAGCGGGAAACGAGACTCGAACTCGCGACCCCGACCTTGGCAAGGTCGTGCTCTACCAACTGAGCTATTCCCGCATTGGCGTCCCCTAGGGGACTCGAACCCCTGTTACCGCCGTGAAAGGGCGGTGTCCTAGGCCACTAGACGAAGGGGACACACTACAACATTCACTCCCTGCTTCGTTTCGCTGTGTGCTTTACGCTGCAAGTGGCGCGCATTCTATGGATGGATTGAGAGGTCGTCAACCCCCTGATATAAATTTATTTAAATCAATGACTTCGCCCTGCTTTTGGACGCCATTGCGGTTTTTCCGCTGCCCGGTGTTTGACGCCTATATTCTGGCACCCGCCAAGACGTTATAGTCCTCCAGTGATGGCAATCTGTATATCGCGTGCCACCATTTATAGAAGCGAGGCTGCGGCCGATATAAGCGCAGGCATGTCCGATCCAACCCTTCATGCGGGCCCAGGCGCTCAAATGCCAAGCCACCAGACTCGCATGCGTACCCTAAAAAGAGGTCTTACCGGTGACGCCACTCATGATCACCCTGCTAGTTGTAGTCGGGATCGCCCTGTTGATCGCCATTGGCTACATGAACCATGTGGTGGAAAACAACAAGCTGGAAAAGGCCCGTACCAAGATTGAACTCAATGATCGTCTGCGTCGCTGCGGAGAAATCACCGAGACTTTCCCCGGCCAGTTGATGACCCCGGCACTCAAACTGTTGTTGGCCCGCCTGGAACTGAACGTCTGTCAGCGCCTGCTCAACCTGGAAAAATCCAGCGCCAACCTCAAGGCACGGATCGTCGAACTGGAGGCCCTTGTCGGCCAGGGTGAATCAATCCCGGTCAACAATCCGCCAGCCCCGATCCAGACCGAAGCCAAGGCCAAGGATGTACGTTTCCTGCTCGAAGCCCTGCACGGGCAAATCACCCGCGCGGCACAGGACGGCTTCCTGCCTCCCAGCGAAGCCAAGGGCTGGATTCGTGAAGTGCGCCACATCCTGGTGCTGCTGCACATCGAGTTCTTCAACAATCTCGGCCAGCACTCCCTGCAAAAGAACCAGCCCGGGCAGGCTCGCCTGGCATTCGAGCGCGGCGTGCAATACCTGCGCAAGCAACAGGACCCACAGGTCTACGCCGAGCAACTGGAATACCTGGAAAAACTCCTGGCCCGCGCCAATGACCAGGTCATGGATCGCATTGCACCGGTCGAAGGCGAGGTCAACCAGTTGACCGAAGGCCTCAAGGACGTCGAAGCTGACGCGGACTGGAAAAAGAAAGTGATCTATGACTGATCAGCGAAAACAGAAAAGCCACCGAGAGGTGGCTTTTTTTTGTTCTTCTGTAGGAGCAGCCCGTCGACGCTCGATTGCTCGCGATGGACTCCAGAACACCGCGCTCACCCAGTCAACGCGCGTTGTCTTTGCGGCCATCGCGAGCAAGCTCGCTCCTACAGCCTGAAATGCCCCACCATCCCCTTCAGCTCAACCCCCAGTTGCGCCAACTCGATGCTGGAGGCGGCATTGCCCTGCATCGCCAGCGATGATTGATCGGCACTGGCGCGAATACTGGTGACACTGCGGTTGATCTCTTCGGCCACCGAGCTCTGCTCCTCGGCCGCCGCGGCGATCTGCTGGTTCATCTGCTGGATCAACGATACCGCCGCTGCGATACTTCCCAGTGCGCTCTCGGTCTGCAAGGCATCGCTGACCGCCAGCTTCACCAACTCGCCACTGCTCTGGATCTGCTGCACCGACGACTGCGCCGCCGAGCGCAAAGCACTGACCAGGCGTTCGATTTCCTCGGTCGATTGCTGGGTTCGCCTGGCCAACGCACGCACTTCATCGGCCACCACCGCAAAGCCCCTGCCCTGCTCACCCGCCCGGGCCGCCTCGATCGCCGCGTTCAATGCCAGCAGGTTGGTCTGCTCCGCCACGCTTTTGATCACACTCAAGACCGTGCCGATGTTCTGGATTTCCGCGCTCAGGCTTTCAATGCTCGAACTGGCCGAGTTGGCCGAGTCCGCCAACTGCTCGATCCGCGCCATGCTCTGGCGCACCACCTGCTGACCACTTTCAACCTTGCCGTCAGCCGTTTGCGCCGCCAGGGCTGCTTCCTCGGCGTTGCGCGCGACATCATGCACCGTGGCCGTCATCTGATTCATCGCAGTGGCGACCTGTTCAGTTTCCTCTTTCTGCGTGCTGACTTCGAGATTGGTCTGTTCAGTCACTGCCGACAGCGATTGGGCCGAAGTGGCCAGCTGTTCGATTCCCGACTGCAAGCCGCTGACGATATGGCTGAGCCCCGCGCCCATTTGTTGCATGGCCTGCATCAACTGGCCAATTTCGTCACGACGGGTCACGTCGATGGTCGCACTCAAATCCCCTGAAGCAATCTGCTGCGCCACCTGGATCACACTGCGCAGCGGCGCCACGATCAACCGGGTGATGAACCACGCAGCAACCAGCCCGACCAGCAACGCCAGAGCGGAAGAGCCAAGAATCAGCATCGAGTTCTTTTTCAGTTCGGCCTGCATCGCCTGATCTTCAGCGACATAAGCCAGATCCACCCGTTCAACCACTTGGGCTGCGCGTTGGTGCAACTGTTGATAAACGGTTTTTTCCTGCTCCAGCAGACCGGTGTACTCGGCGAGCTTGTCACTGAAACCGGCGATATGACCCGTCACCTCATTGAGGACGGTCTGGTAACCCTCGTCCTTGACCGTGGTCTTGAGCTGCTCGGCCTGGGCCAATGCCTGGCTGGCCTGTTCGATCTTGCCCTGCCCGGCGCTGTCGTCGCCTTTGCGGCTTTGATCCAGGCGCACGCGCGCTTCATTCATGGCTTGCAGCATCAAGCGTGAAACCTGGCTGACCTGACCGGCCTGCTCGATGAATTGCGCACCGTCCTTGCCTTCGGAATCTTTCAGCGTATAAGCGCCGTCATCGGCGAGCCCGGATTGCAATACATCAAGATTATTGGCCACGCTGGACACCGACCAACTGGCCATTTCCAGCGCCAGGTCCTTGGCCTGGGTGAGCGAGACAAACTCGTCGAAAGCCTTGCGATAGGCACCCAAAGACTGTTCGACATCATTCATCACCGGCTCATTGGCCGCAGACGCGGCCTTGAGCTGGCCGGCCAGAGCGATCAAGCCATCGACGCCCTCGTGCAGGGCATCGACAGTTTTCGGATTGCCGTGCAAGGCGTACTCCTGCTCCAGCAGCCGGACCTTGAGCAAACCGCTGTTGAGCGATGACATTTGCTTGAGCCCGTCGAAGCGCTGGCTGATGGTTTGCAGGGACCACACGCCAATACCCGCCACCAGCGCAGTCAACAACAGCACCAGGACAAACCCGACACCCAGTTTTTTCGCCATACCGAGGTTGGCAAAACGTCCTTGCACGGCCGAATTCATTGCACTTAGTCCCCTGCCAAAGTCTGTAGACGCAGATTCGCAACGGGCCAGTGGCAACACAAGGCTCTGGCGCCGGAATAATGGCAAAAAGCTACGCCAACGTCGTTTTCAGAACGCTTGAGGTCGATCCCGAGCTGTGGCCTGAAAGAACGCACGGGCACGCGGATCGCAGGCATAGGCCACATTGATACGCTGCCAGTCACTGGCCCCACCCGAGGCGTTGAAGGCGTTCTTCGATGACAACACCACACCCAGACGCCTTGCCCGGGCCAGCACCTGATCGTAGTCGGACATTCGTGATCGCGCCCAGATAAACAGGCCTCCCGCCGGCTTGCCGAAGACTTCCCATTCGGCATCCTCGAGCATTTGCAACACCGCCAGCCGGTCGTTGTTCAAGCGTTGGCGCTGACGTTGCACCAGTTTGCCGTAGGCTCCGTTGGCCAACAGGCACGCCAGCACCGACTCGCAAAATCGGGAGACGCCCATGCCAGCGATCATCTTGACCTCGGCCAGACGCGTAATGACTGCGCAATCGGCCACTACGAAACCGACCCGCAAGGAACTGCTGAGGGTCTTGGAATAGCTGCCCACGTAGATCACGTTGTCGTCCAGCGCAGCCAGTCGCGTACCGCAACCGCTACGCAAATCCGCATAGACGTCGTCCTCGATCACCTGCACGCCAAAGGCCCTGGCCAGTTGCAGCACGCGACGCGCCACCCCGGGTGAAAGGTTGCTGCCAGTCGGGTTGTGAAAGAAGCTATTGATGAGCAATCCCTGAGGCCGGTGCTTGGCCAGCACCGATTCGAGCATGTCCACGTCCGGCCCGCGCGGTGTTCGCGGCACCTCGACCATGTGGATGCCGTGCAGCCTGAGCAGATCGAACAGCAGCGGATAACCGGGGCTCTCCACGACCACACAATCACCGGCCTTGAACAGTGTCCGTACAATCAGGTCGAGCCCCTGACTGGCACCCGCGGTGGTCATGATCCGGTTGTCCTGTACCGGTATGTCCAGCTGCCTGAGGCGCTTGAGTATCTGTTGCCGCAAGGCTGGCAAACCCAGCGGCGTGCTGTAGTTGAACAGACTGGCCGTATCGGTACGACTGACTTGCCGGATTGCGTAGATCAGATCGTCGGTCTCGCGCCAGCCTTCAGGCAGCCCGCCACAGCCCAGCCTCAACTCACCCGACCAAGGCCCGTACTCGGGTTCGGCCCCCTCAATCCACACAGGCTCATGCCTTGCGTTCGTGACCGATGCCGGGGCGGCGACTGTATAGCCAGCCCCATGACCTGAAACCAGCATCCCCTGCGTCACCAGGCGTTCACAGGCCTGAGCGACGCTGGACTGACTGAGCAAATTGATCCGCGCGATCTGTCGCACCGAAGGCAGGCGCGTACCGGGCGATACCCCGCTGGAATGGAGCCAGCCGGTCAGCGCGTCAACAATTTGCTGTACGACGGGCACCAGCGCCTGTCGGTCGATTCTCAACTCCATGAGCAAGCAAACTCCTGTTGATTTTGCGGGAAGCAGTTAATCACAGGAGGGTTCGAAGACATGTGCGACAACGCCGCCAAAACCATTCGATCTAATTATTTGAAACACATTGCCCACCCCGGAACCAAAAAACTGTGGGAGCGAGCCTGCTCGCGAAAGCGGTGTGTCAGCCGATATTAATTTCGACTGATACGCCCTCTTCGCGAGCAGGCTCGCTCCCACAGGTTCCGCATGTATTCAGTATCGGTGCGTCGTTTTAAAACGCGGTAACGCCACCGTCCACGGCCAATGAGTGCCCTGTGGTGAACGCCGCGCCATCGCTGCACAGATACAGCACGGCGCTGGCGATTTCTTCGACCTTGCCGATGCGACCGACCGGGTGCATGGCGTTGGCGAACTCGGCTTTTTTCGGGTCGGCTTCATAAGCGCGACGGAACATGTCGGTGTCGATCACCGCCGGGCACACGGCGTTGACCCGGATCTTTTTCTTGGCGTACTCAATGGCCGCCGACTTGGTCAGGCCGATCACCGCATGTTTGGAGGCTGCGTAGATGCTCATTTTCGGCGCTGCCCCCAGGCCCGCCACCGATGCCGTATTGACGATCGCGCCGCCCCCTTGCGCCAGCAGCAACGGCAACTGGTATTTCATGCACAGCCAGACGCCTTTGACGTTGACGCCCATGATCGCGTCGAACTCGTCGAGCGAACCGTCGGCCAGCTTGCCTTTCTCGATTTCGATGCCGGCATTGTTGAAGGCATAGTCAAGGCGACCGTAAGTATTGATCACCTCCTCCATCAGATGTTTCACATCGCTTTCCAGGGTGACGTTGCAGCGCACGAAGGTCGCCTCGCCACCGGCCGTACGAATCAGCGCCACCGTGCCCTCGCCGCCCGCCGTGTCCATATCGGCCACTACGACCTTAACGCCCTCGGCGGCAAATGCCTGGGCGGTCGCGCGGCCAATACCGGCCGCCCCGCCGGTCACCACAACCACCTGGCCGGAAAACGTCATGCTCATTGTTATGTCCTCGAAGAGAAGTAAGCGGGGAATCGCGCCGGACCAGTCTAGCCATGGAGGTGCTGAACGCGGCAGCACTATCAGGACTCCGGTTGGGCGCCCATGAGTTGCAGTGATGGAACTGCCGTACCAACTATCACTGCACTGGATCAACCTGCATTCGCCGCATCAGCCGAACTTGCGGCATCGGCGCTGACCGGCTATCAACAAAGCTTCATTCATCTTGAGTGCCTGTCATGACCTCCCAGACCAATCGCCAATTCCTGCTCGCCAAACGTCCGGTTGGCGCGGCGACCCGCGAGACATTCACCTATCAGGAAGTACCGGTCGGCGAGCCGGCGGCGGGCCAGATCCTGGTCGAAAACCAATACCTGTCCCTGGATCCGGCCATGCGCGGCTGGATGAACGAGGGCAAGTCCTACATCCCGCCGGTCGGGCTCGGCGAAGTCATGCGCGCCTTGGGTGTGGGCAAAGTCATTGCCTCGAACAATCCGGGCTTCGCGGTCGGGGACTACGTTAACGGCGCCCTCGGGGTTCAGGATTTTTTCCTCGGCGAGCCGCGAGGTTTCTACAAGGTCGATCCGAAACTGGCACCGCTGCCACGTTACCTGTCAGCACTGGGCATGACCGGGATGACGGCGTACTTCGCCCTGCTCGACGTCGGCGCGCCGAAGGCCGGTGACACCGTGGTGCTGTCGGGTGCGGCGGGCGCCGTGGGCAGCATTGCCGGGCAGATTGCCAAGATCAAAGGTTGCCGGGTGGTTGGCATCGCCGGCGGCGCGGACAAGTGCAAGTTCCTGATCGATGAACTGGGTTTCGACGGTGCTATCGACTACAAGAGCGAAGACGTCCTCGCCGGCCTCAAGCGCGAGTGCCCGAAAGGTGTCGACGTGTATTTCGATAATGTGGGTGGCGACATTCTCGACGCGGTGTTGAGCCGCCTGAACATGAAGGCGCGGGTGGTGATTTGCGGTGCCATCAGCCAGTACAACAACAAGGAAGCGGTCAAGGGGCCGGCCAATTACCTGTCGCTGCTGGTCAACCGCGCACGCATGGAAGGTTTTGTGGTGATGGACTACGCCGCCCAATACGCCAGCGCCGCCCAGGAAATGGCCGGCTGGATGGCCAAGGGGCAGCTCAAGAGCAAGGAAGACATCGTCGAAGGACTGGAGACATTCCCGGAGACGCTGATGAAATTGTTCAACGGCGAGAATTTCGGGAAGCTGGTGCTGAAGATTTGACCCAATATTTGAACTAACCCAAGAACCACTGTGGGAGCGGGCTTGCTCGCGAATACGGTGTGTCAGCCGACATATTTATTGACTGATCCACCGCATTCGCGAGCAAGCCCGCTCCCACATCTTGATTTTCGGTGTCGGGTTAAGCCAGTTCAGCCACGACCGAAGCCAACGCCTTCGCCGGATCCGCCGCCTGGCTGATCGGACGGCCGATCACCAGATAGTCGGAACCGGCATCCAGTGCCTGACGTGGCGTCAGGATGCGACGCTGATCATCCTGGGCACTGCCCGCCGGACGAATCCCCGGAGTCACCAGTTGCAGCGACGGATGTGCCGATTTCAGCGCCTGGGCTTCCAGGGCCGAGCACACCAGGCCGTCCATCCCGGCTTTTTCCGCCAGGGCGGCCAGGCGCAGGACCTGCTCTTGCGGCTCGATGTCCAGACCGATGCCTGCCAGATCTTCACGCTCCATGCTGGTCAACACGGTCACGCCGATCAGCAGTGGTTTGGGGCCGCTACGCTGATCCAGCACTTCACGGCACGCGGCCATCATGCGCAGGCCGCCGGAGCAATGCACGTTGACCATCCACACGCCCATTTCCGCAGCGGCCTTGACGGCCATCGCGGTGGTGTTCGGGATGTCGTGGAACTTGAGGTCCAGGAACACTTCGAAACCCTTGTCGCGCAGGGTGCCGACGATTTCCGAAGCGCAGCTGGTGAAGAGTTCCTTACCGACTTTGACCCGGCACAGCTTCGGGTCCAACTGATCGGCCAGCTTCAGTGCGGCGTCACGGGTAGGGAAATCCAGGGCGACGATGATAGGAGTCTGGCAGGCGGACATGAGTGGGCTCTCAGGCAAGTCGAAATCGGCGCGCATTGTAGCGGAACCAGCGCCGCTGCGGGACCCGATGATCGGTAAATCGTCGAGACGGCTCAAGCAAGACTAGCCCCCGAGGCCATTGTGTCGAGTCAGATACACACACGACACGCCCGCAACACCCGGGCCGGCTACCCTCGGCAACCGCAACAGGTCCCTGCAACAGCACTTCCCGCCTCAGGGCCGGACGCCTATGCTGGAACCACAACCTCGCAGCCTATCTTTGTGGTTGGCAACCCACCTGGCAGGTGTTGGCCTGACTGCAGTTATCCGTCTACCACGTATTTGAAAGCCACAATGACCCTTTGTGGGAGCGAGCCTGCTCGCGATGAGGCCCTGTACCGCAACAAAAAGCCCACTGACCCTCAGCGGCTCAGTGGGCTACGGATCCTGGAACTTCAGGGCAGGCGATCCTCAGCCCGTGACTGAGTCTTGCTCCAGTCGATCAACAGGCTATAGGCCACCGCCAGCAGTGTCGGACCGATGAACAGGCCGATGAAGCCAAAGGCAATCAACCCGCCAAACACCCCAAGCAGCACAATGACCAGCGGCAGGTTACCGCCACGGCTGATCAGGTACGGCTTGAGCACGTTGTCGACACCGCTGATGACGAATGTGCCCCAGATGCCGAGGAATATGGCCATTCCGTACTCGCCTTTCCAGGCCAGCCACGCGGTCGCCGGAATCCACACCAGCGGCGGCCCCATCGGGATCAGGCTGAGCATGAAGGTCACGATGCCAAGCACCAGCGCACCCGGTACGCCGGCAATCAGGAACCCGATCAGCGCCAGGATCGCCTGGGCCGCTGCTGTGCCGATCACACCGTTCACCACCCGCTGCACCGTGCCTGCCACCAGTTCGATGTAGTAGCCGGCCCGTTGACCGATCAGACGTTCCAGCAATGTGTGCACAAACGCCGCCAGGCGCGGTCCGTCACGATAGAAAAAGAACACGAAGACCATGCTCAGGGTCAGTTCGAGAATACCGCCGCCGATCTGCGCGCTGCGCGCCAGCAACCAGTTACCCACCTGTCCCAGATAAGGCTTGAGCGCCATCATCATCGCCGCGCCCTGCTCATCGATGCTGTTCCAGATCCCGACCAGCCGCTCGCCCACCAGGGGAATCGAACCCAGCCACACTGGTGCTTCGGGCAACCCCTCGACCTGCGCGTCCTTGATGAATGCGGTGGCATCACGCACATGATCGGCGAGGTTGAAACCCAGCCACACCAGCGGTGCCGCGACCAGCAACATCCAGCCCAGCGTCAGCAATGCCGCCGCCAGAGACTCGCGGCCGTTGAGCCAACGCGTCAGCAAGCGCATCAGCGGCCAACTGGCGAATGCCAGGACTGCGCCCCAGAACATCGCCGACCAGAACGGCGCCATCACCCAGAAGCTCGCGCCGAACAGCACGACGAGCAGGATCTGCACCAACAGGCGATCGTTATTGATCATCGAAAATCCCGAAAATATCAGTCAGCAAAAGAGTAGGCGAACGCAGCGTGCACGCTCGCCCGGTACAGCCTACCGCAATAGCTCGATGTGCAGGCCAGAGCCCTCGGCACTGCCGGTTTCCATTCGCGCGGCACGCACGCCTTGGGTAATCAGTGCCTGACGCCAGGCTTCGGCGTTCGCTCCGGAAATACTGACCCGCAAGGTGGTGTCCAGATTCAGTCCGCGGGAAATCAGGCGCAACCAAGTCTCGTCTGGTGCACTGTTCAACGTGGAAAAATCAAGTTCGCCGGTGCTCTTGAGCTCACGCAGCAAAGTCGCGGAGGTCGGCAACAACTCACCCAGCGGTGCCGAAGCGTCGAACTGCTCGACATGCAGGTAGGCCTTGCGATTACCACGAGTGATGCTGTACAGCGCGACGAGCGTGTTATCCCGCGGCGCGGCAAGTCGCAGCAGCAAATAGGCTTGTTGATCGTCGGCACCATACAGCTTGGCGTTGCCGAAGACTTCATTGGCCCAGAGGCTGCTTTCGCCGCAATCGCGCGCCTGGCACCAAAAGAGCAACCCGGCGTCCTGCTTTTGCAAAGCCTCGCGGGCAGCAGTGAACGCCTCGATGGATGAATGCTCCGCTGGCAACTCGTAGGTCACCGAAGTGACGTTGCCGCGGGCACTGACCTGGCCGTCGAAACGTAACTGGCCACTGATCTTGCGGATCGAGCCCAAGGGGTAGATCCGCTCCAATTCGACGGTGGGGCGATAGTCGACAATCTGGGCGTCGACCATGCGCGGCACTATCGGCAGGTCCTGACTGCCCGGAACATCGGCGGCGAACAACAAGGGACTGAAACTGCACAGCACCAGCAAACTGAATGAACGCATGGATAGACTCATCGGATCAGCATGGCCTGGGCGCCCTTGATGACACTGGCTTCATCGGCGCGTTGCGGTACCTGCAGACCACGTTGCACCGCCGGCCGGGCCTCCAGGGTTGCCATCCAGCGTTGCAACGCCGTCAAGCCCTCCACCGAGACGCCCGACCACTCGTAACCGCGCACCCATGGAAATGTGGCGATGTCGGCAATGCTGTACTCATCAGCAAGGAACTCCACGCTTTGCAAACGCGTGTCGAGCACTTCATAGAGGCGACGGGTCTCATGCTGATAGCGGTCGATGGCGCCCTGGAGTTTTTCCGGAAAGTAGCGGAAGAACACGTTGGCCTGCCCCTGCATCGGGCCGATGCCACCCATCTGGAACATCAGCCACTGCAACACCAGCGAACGCCCCTTCGGGTCGCTCGGCATCAGTTTGCCGGTCTGTTCTGCGAGGTAAATCAGGATGGCGCCGGACTCGAACACGGCGAAATCGCCGTTGGCGCGGTCGACAATCGCCGGAATCCGGCCATTGGGGTTGATCTTGAGGAAGTCCGCGGACTTCTGCTCCTTCTTGTCGAAACTCAAGGCATGCACCCTGTAGGGCAGGCCGAGTTCCTCGAGCACGATAGAGACCTTGTGGCCATTCGGGGTCGCAGCGGTGTAGAGATCTATCATGGTTGTCTCCCTTTTCAACCCGCCAAGCCTCGACAGTTGCCCGGCGCAAGTCAAGGAATGGCGAAGAACCGATTGAAACAGTCTGCGACAAGATCGGCACCGGACTCGTCATTCAGGTGCAAATGGTGCCCGCCTGGCAGCTGTTCCCGGCTAAAGGGTAGACGCTCCAGCAACTCGGGGTGTTTGGCGAGCATGCCGTCGGCAGCGACCACCAGCGTTGCAGGACACTTGATCCGCTGGACGAAGGCCATGGCCTGCTCGGTGGTCAGGCGCAGTGGCGATGGCAGCGTGAGGCGATTGTCGGTGCGCCAGGTATAACCACCCGATACCGGCATCAGACCACGCTGCGCCAACAGTTCCGCAGCCTCACGGCTGACCGCCACCAGGCCCTTCATGCGCGCTTCGATGGCACGGTCGAGGGTGTCGTAGACCGGTTTGCGCTTCTCCCGCAGATCGAGTTGCGCCTGCAGGGCCATGCCCATGCGCTCGGCAGCGTTTTCACCCTTGTCCGTAGGAGGAATGATGCCGTCGATCAATGCCAGGTGGGTGACCCGCTCGGGCATCGACCCGGCGATGATCAGCGAAGCGATGGCGCCCATCGAATGCCCCATTAGCGCAAATTTCTTCAATCCAAGCTGTTCGGCGACCTGCAGCACATCGTGGGCATAGTCCCACATGGCGTAACCGGCGCCCGGCGGGCGATGCCCGGAATGACCATGACCGGCCATGTCCAGCGCGATGATGCGCAGGCCTTTGAGTTTGGGGGCCAGACGGGCAAAGCTGTTGGCATTGTCCAGCCAGCCGTGCAGGGCAATGACCGGCAAACCATCTTCAGGACCGAACAGGTGCGCCGCCAGCTCGATGTGCGGCAGGCTCAGGCGGACTTCTTCGACGACGTGGCTCATGCGCAATCCTGTTGTCGACGGCCGCCCCAACGATGGAACAGGCCTTTGAGCATGTGGGCGGTATCAAGGGGACGTTCGAGCGGAAACATGTGGCCGCCAGGCATGGTCAACGACTCGCCCAACGGCAGGCGGTCGACCGAACTGGCGTGATGGCGCATCACCACGCGGCTGTTGTGCCCACGAACCACCGCCAGTGGCACTTGCAACTTGCGGGTGCTGCCCGGGCTGGTGTGTGGCACGCCGCGATAGATGCTGATTTCCGTGGCCGGATCGAACCGCAGGCGCAGTTTGTCGCCGACCTGGTGCAAGCCATGTTGCAGGTAGGCATCGAAGCATTCGGGGTCAAAACCGCGAAACAGGGTCTTGCCGGCAAAGTATTTGCGGGCACTTTCCAGGTCGGCGAACTCCTCACGGCGGCCCAGGGTACGGCCGGCCGGCGTCAGGCGGTCGATGAAACCGAAGCGTTTGGCCGCACGTATGACCCATTGATCGGCTCGGGTCAGCACGGGCGAGTCGAGCATCACCACCCCTCGATACAATTCGGGGCAGCGCAAGGCCGCATGCAGGTGCAACACCCCACCGAAGGAGTGACCGACGCCCCACACGGGCTCGGCCTGTTGTTGCAGGTGATGGATCAGCTCATCCACCAGGTTGTACCAGTTGTCGTCCGCCGGGTAACGCGGGTCGTGGGCGTGCTGCTCCAGATGCGTCACCTGAAACTCGGGTGCCAGCGCCGCAAACAACTTGCCGTAGGTCCCCGAAGGAAAACCATTGGCGTGGGCGAAAAAGATCTGTTGCGACATACCTGCAAATCCATAAGCGAGAACAGGCTTTGATTGTCCGCAAGACCACGTCTTGCAGCAATGACCGTAACTGCCAGGAATGATGACAGACCTGCCGTGGCTATGACGGCGCCACCTGTTATTTCTGACAGTTGACTGGCATTCGGCATCAAGCGGATAAGAAGGCCTGTTCCGCCAAGTCACGGGCACACTCAAAATGACCCACGCCAACACGCCGGCCATCCAAGCATTTGACCCACGCAGGCTGAGCGTGCGCAGTGTAGCCTATCACCGTCGCCAGAACGCGTCGGTTGCGCAGCCGTGCATCACTCAGCAGGAATATGACGGCGCTGGTCGCGCCGTTCTCAGTCGTGATCCACGCCTGTTCCGTTTACACCAGGACGGTCAGGCGACAGCCAATCAGCAAAACCTTTTCAGTTTATCGGGCGCTGTCGTTCTTTCGCACAACAGCGACGCCGGTTGGCGCCTGGGTTTGCTCGGCGCGCACGGACAAAGGGTTGAAGGCTGGGACCAGAAACTCAGCCAGAGCCGCGTGGACCATGACCCCCAGTGCCGCCCGGTCGCTATGTTCGAGCGCGCATGGCAAGGAGCCGAACGCTGCATCGCACGGTTCACCTATGCCGCTGACGACGCCGATGTCGGGCATAACCTGCGCGGTCATTTGATTCGGCAGGACGACACCGCCGGCACCCTGCTCTTTGACGGGTTCAGTCTGAACGGTACGCCGTTGCAGCACAGCAGAACTTTCATCGCCGACCCGCAATGGCCGGTGGACTGGCCCGAGTCAGTGCCTGAACGCGACGCCTTGCTGGAAATCGAACCTGCAATCACGCGCCTTCATTGCAACGCCGCCAGCGAGCCGGTCAGCCAGACCGATGCATTGGGCAACCGGCAGACGTTCATTCACACCTGTGCGGGCGAACTGCGTGAGGTTCGTTTGAAACTCGCCGGGCAGACCGAGGAAACCGCGCTGGTCCGAGACATTCAGTACAACGCCTTTGGTCATGTCGAACAACAGCGCGCTGGAAATGGCGTTATTTCCCGGGCGACTTTTCGGCCCGACGATGGCCGACTGGAACAGCTGAAAGCCTATGTAACAGGTCAGCCGGCGCTGCAAGACCTGACTTATGAATACGACGCGGTGGGCAATGTCACCTGCATCACCGATGCCGCGCAAGCGACTCACTTTCACCGCAACCAGCGCATCGAGCCCGTTAATCGCTACCGCTACGACAGCCTCTACCGCCTGATCGAGGCCAGTGGCCGTCAATTGCGCAATGCGCCAGGTGGGCCTCAGCTCCCGGACTTCCAAACCTCGATCGATCCCGGACAACTGGAAAATTACACGCGTCTCTACACCTATGATGAGGCCGGCAACCTGAAGGTCATGCAGCATCAGGCAGACAGCGCCTGCCGTACCGAACACACGGCAGTCGCCCGGTTCAGCAATCGCAGCCTCCCGGAAAAAACCAATGACGAGCTGCCTGACGAAGAGGAGATTGCCGCTGGTCATGACCTCAATGGCAACCGTACCGAGCTTCAACCGGGACAATCCCTGCAATGGGATCTGCGCAACCAACTGCGGCAGGTCGATCAGGTGGTGCGTGAAGAGGAGCCGGACGATTGTGAGTTTTATGTGTACGACGGGGCTGGCCAGCGTCAACGAAAAATCCGTCAGGCCTACACCGGCACACTGACCCGCACCCACGAAACCCGTTATTTGCCCGGCGTGGAAGTGCGTATTTCCGACAAGGAGACGCTCCACGTCGTGACGATCAAGGCCGGGCGCAGCACGGTGCAAGTCCTCCACTGGCCGACTGAACCGCCTGCCGGCATTACCCAAAACCAGCAACGCTATGGTTTTACCGATCATTTGGGCTCCAGCACCCTCGAACTGGACAAAGCGGCCTTGCTCATCTCCCTGGAAAGCTACTACCCCTACGGCGGTACCTGCTGGTGGGCCGGGTCCAACAAACTCGACGCCAGCTACAAGACGCGGCGCTATTGCGGCCAGGAACGGGATGCCACCGGGTTGTACTATTACGGGTTTCGCTACTACGTACCCTGGTGCCAACGCTGGCTGAACGCGGACCCGGCGGGAATTGCCGATGGGTTGAACCTGTATGCCATGGTGCATGGCAATCCGATCGGGCACCTGGATCTACAGGGGCTGATCACCGCTGGTGAAGTGCTCGGTGCGGCCGCCGCGACGATTGGCCGTGACGGTGTGAGTGCGTTGGCCGGTGGCGCCGTCCGCTTTCTTGCAGAACAGGGACTGGTTCAGTGGGCAAGCCCCCCCACGGATGATCCGCAGAACCAGACGGTCGACCCTGGCGCCAATCTGGCGCTGACCGTAACAGGTGCCGTGGTCGGGGCATTGGCGGGTGGATCCATGGGGATGGGCGCAGGCAGCAACATCGTTTCCCGATACAGCAACAACCGCGCTGCGCAGCGGATCGGGGCGGCCATGGGTGGGTTGGTCGGCGCAGCAGCCGGTGCCGCCACCCCGCTCTATTCCTACTTGAGTAACCCCGAAAGACTGAATGCGGTGGCCATCAGCCTCATCACCGGCGCGGCCGGCAGCCTGACAAGGGAAACAGGCCAACGCATCAGCACAGAACTGGGCCCCAGCCTTTCACTCCCGCCTTCAGGTGTCGCGACTGCCCTGCGCACGGGCGTCTATGGCGGATTGCTGTTTGCCGGCGGCATGATTCGCGAAGAGCTTCCGCCCTTGGCAGACGTCGCCATCAATGCTGCCGTCGAGGGTTTTGATGGCGCATCCATCGTCATTATCAACGCCTTGCGCGGAGGCACCTACAACCAGGGTACTAACGAGTTGACCAGACCCAAAGGCGTGGAAGTGCTGTATGGCTGGGCTACGCGCACGGCCGGGACCGGCTTGACCGCCTCCCTGACATTCATGTCCACCCCGCTGACCGACTCGATTGCGAACCCCAATCTGCAGGCGGGCGCCATTGCTGCAATGGCTACCCCCACAGAGGCCAGAACCTATTTGGGACAACATGTGCAGCGTGGCACCGCCCAGTTGTTCAAGTATGACGATGCGGACTTTTCGCTGGACCACTTCACCCAACCGAACAGGGAGTGGACGGGGCACCCGGACATGCCCACAAGCAGCGCCATTGAGATGAGGACGTTCAGATCCCGTGTTTCGAACTCGCCTTAACGCACTGGCGGCGTCTCACCCAACGGCACCACCGCCATGGTCAGCCGCGACACGCAACTGGCCTTGCCCTCATCGCTGGTCAGCCGAATGTCCCAGACATGGGTCGTGCGGCCGATGTGGATCGGCTTGGCCACCGCCGTCACCCGCCCGCTGCGCAGGCCGCGCAAATGGTTGGCGTTGATTTCCAGTCCCACGCAATAGAACTTGCTGGCATCGATGCACAGGTAGCTGGCCATCGAGCCGACCGATTCGGCCAGCACCACCGAGGCGCCGCCATGCAGCAAGCCGTAAGGCTGATGGGTGCGGTGATCGACGACCATGCTGGCGGTCAGGGACTCATCGTCGAAAGCCTCGAAACGGATGTCCAGCACTTCACCGATGGTGTTTTTCTGGATGGCGTTCAACTGCTCGATGTTGGGAGTGGTGCGCCACAGACTCATCGCGGGGTTTCCTTGTTGGTTTTGTTGGTGGATCAATCCTGCCACAGCACCGCTTCGCTGCGCTCGCTCCATTCTTCAAAACGCTCACCGTACGCCGCTTCGATCACGTTGCGCTTGATCTTCAGCGTCGGGGTGAGAAAGCCGTTTTCCACGGCCCAACTGTCCTTGACCACCACCAGGCGCCGCAGCCGTTCATGTTTGTCGAGGTCGCCGTTGACCTCTTCCAGCAGCTTTTCCAGGCTGGAATGCAAACCGGCGCGTGCGGCCCCGCCGGCATCCTGTTGGCCGACCGCCGACAACACGCACAAACCCAGCGGTGCACTCAAGCCATCGCCCACCACGCACACCTGTTCGATGCGAGAATGCACGGCCAGGCGATTTTCGATCGGTGCCGGCGCCACGTATTTGCCTTTGCTGGTCTTGAAGATTTCCTTCAGGCGCCCGGTCAGGCGCAGATTGCCTTCGGCATCCTCCTCGCCCTTGTCGCCGGTGCGCAGGAAGCCGTCCTCGGTAATGGTGTCAGCGGTTTTTTCCGGTTCCTTGAAATAGCCGAGCATGGTCGCGCCACTGCGTACCATGACCTCCCCCGTCTCGGCGATCCGCACTTCGACTTCCGGGCACGGCTTGCCGATCCAGCCCGGTTTGTTCTGGCCCGGCATGCCGATGTGGGAGTAACCGCAACTCTCGGTCATGCCGTAGACCTCCAACACGTCCAGTCCCAGTTTGCGGTACCACTGCAACAAGGTCTGCGGCACCGGAGCCGCGCCGGACAACGCGATGCGCAACGCATCCAGACCCAGCCCGACGAGGACTTTATGCCCGACCCGTTTGCCGATGATCGGCAGGCCGAGCAGGAAATCGAGGCGTTTTGCCGGGATCTTGCTGTACACGCCCATCTGGAACTTGGTCCAGATGCGCGGTACGCCAAACAGTGCGGTCGGGCGCGCACGTTGCAGGTCGGTGAGAAAGGTATCGAGGCTCTCGGCGAAAAATACCGTCTGGCCGGTATAGATCGACGCCAGTTCGACGAACATCCGTTCGGCAACGTGGCACAGCGGCAGGTAGGACAACAGTCGGTCCGACTCGTTGAGGCCAAACAACGCAGTGCCGCGTGTGGTGGCGAACCCCAGCGTGCCGAAGCTGTGCATCACGCCTTTGGGCATGCCCGTGGTGCCGGAGGTGTAAATGATGGTCGCCAGTTGATCGGCGGCAGGTTTCGGATCGTCCTGGATCGGCGAACTGCCTTGCAGGTCGGTCCAGCTGAAATCGAACGTACCCGGCGGATGCAGGGGCAGGCTGATGGTCGGCAGGTCCGGGCTGACGCCACGGGACATGCCAGGCCAATCATCGAGCTTGCCGATGAACGCCAGCGCCGCTTCCGAGTGTTCGAGCACCTGGGCAACTGACTCGGCGGTGAGGTTGGGGTACAAGGGCACCGACACATGCCCGGCCATCCAGATCGCCAGGTCGGCGATGATCCAGTGCGCGCAGTTCTTCGAAATCAGGGCGATATGGCTGCCCTGCGGCAACTCCCGCGCTCGCAACCAATGGGCCGCGCAACGGGCCTGATGACCGACGTCCGCCCAGGTCAAGGTCTCGACCTCGCCGCCTCCGACAGGCTGGACCAGGAAGCGCTGGCGGGGATGACGGGCCTCACGCTCGTAGAAAACGTCCAGCGGCAAACGAAAAGCAGCAGACATGACTCGCTCCTGTGTTTTTGTTCTGGAGCAAGCGTAGTCAACCAAGCAAGTGCTTGGTTGACTATTTCATACAAAATTTCCTGGGTGATGACATCCCTGTGGGAGCGTGGCTTGCCCGCGATGCAGGCTTCGCGGTTTATCAGGCATAACCGAGTCGATGCCTTCGCGGGCAAGCCACGCTCCCACAGAAAAGCGGCGCTAAGGATGCTTGATGTCGTTGAGCCTCATCGACCCGACCAACAACTCATTGCTCTCGAGCTCGGCCAGGCCGGCGGTGCTGACCCGCTCCGGTGGATGTCCCGCGCCATGTTGCAGGTAGCTCAACAAATTCCCCACCAGCGGATTGTGACTGACCAGCAGGACATCGCTCACCGCCACCATTTGCTCGGCGACCTTGTCCGGCTCGGTGTCCGGTGTCAGCCACTCGACAGTGCGGATTTCCGGCTCGAACCCCAGTGTTTCGCGCACCAGTTGCGCCGTCTGCTGCGCTCGCAGGTACGGACTTGCGTATATCGCCGTCAGCGGTTGCCCAATCAGTTGCGCGGCGCTGCGCAGCACCTCCTCACGACCGTGGTCCGTCAGTTCCCGCTCCGAATCATGGAGGCGGGAGCCGTGCGGTACAGCTTCACCATGACGCAATACCCAGAGTTTCATAGCTTGGGTTCCTCATCTCGAGCCGGATGCGGTGCCGGTGCCACAACATGCGGCGCTTCACCTTCCGGTGTACGCGGCGTCGGCCAATCGGCGAACGGCCAAGGCTTCTGGTCGCTGTGAAAGCTGCCGAAACGACCGATCTGCGCCAGAAACTGGCTCAGACTGTCGCCAAAGTTCATCAGGCTGGCGCTCGGGGCGCCATAGAACAAACGATAGATCAACTGCACCAGCACGACGGCGCCGAGGATGAACTGCGCGACTTGCCACACCAGCACGAAGACGATCATCCACAACACGCGCAGCAGGATGGATTCATACTTGGCTTCTACTTTTGGATCGTTCATGCGCAACTCCCTGCTTTTCTGGCAAGCGTGATTAATTGAAACCACTGGTGGAAATAAAGTCGACGTCGGTTTTCGGCTCGCCACGCATTAACAGACCGATGACCTGCTCCAGCGTGCGGCCTTCGAACAGGATCGCGTGCAGCCCGGCGACCAGCGGCATGTACACGCCAACCTCCTGGGACTTGGCCTTGAGTACCTTGAGGGTGTTGACCCCTTCGGCGACTTCACCCAGGCGCGTGACGGCCTCGTCCAGGCTCAGGCCCTGGCCGAGGGCAAAGCCGACCTGATAGTTGCGGCTCTTTGGCGAAGAACAGGTCACGATCAAGTCGCCCACGCCGGCCAGGCCCAGGAAGGTCATCGGGTTGGCGCCCTGATTCACCGCGAAGCGGGTCATTTCCGCCAGTGCCCGGGTGATCAGCATGCTCTTGGTGTTTTCCCCCATGCCCAGCGCCACCGCCATGCCGGCGATGATCGCGTAGACGTTTTTCAACGCCCCGCCCAGTTCCACGCCGAAACGGTCGGCGCTGGCATAAACCCGAAAGGTGCGGCCGTGCAACGCAGCCTGAACCTGTTGGCACAGTTCTTCGTCTTCACTGGCGACCACCGTGGCCGTCAGCGCATGTTCGGCGATTTCGCGGGCCAGGTTGGGGCCTGACAGGACGCCGATGCGTGCCTGCGGGGCGATCTCTTCGAGAATCTCGCTCATCAACTTGAACGTGTGGGCTTCGATGCCTTTGGTCAGGCTCACCAGCATTTTGCCGCTCAAGCGTTCGGCGTGCGGCACCAGCACCGAGCGCAGCGCGCTGGAGGGCAGTGCCACGAAACA
Source organism: Pseudomonas sp. GM33 (assembly GCF_000282295.1). Lineage (NCBI taxonomy): Bacteria > Pseudomonadati > Pseudomonadota > Gammaproteobacteria > Pseudomonadales > Pseudomonadaceae > Pseudomonas > Pseudomonas sp. GM33. The sequence continues at coordinate 20,751 of NZ_AKJO01000082.1, read as the reverse complement.
CAGGTCGCAGGCGTCCAGAGTGGCCTGCAGGTCGGTGACCGGGGTGACGCCGGGCAGAATCTTGATGCCTTTGAGGTAACGCGGGTTTTCGCGATTGACCCGAATGGCCTCGGCCTGTTCGGGGTCACGCATCCACTGAAGGACCTGATGTCCGTTCTCGGCCAGCAGATTAGCCACGGCGGTTCCAAAACTTCCGCCTCCCAGGACCGCAATCGGGCGCTGTTCAGTCATATGCAATCCGTTAATCCATACCAGTGGCGATGTCGGCATTATACGGGGCAGCCCATCGGCGGCCAGCCCCGACATCAAATACCTGCCCCCCTAGGAAGAAGACCAATAAAACCGAGGAAAATGCAGACATCGTGAATGGAAAAGTCATTCGGCTCAGTTAACATGCGCGCCATCAATCACTGACAGGATGTGTTGTGTCTCCGGGTGCTCCTTCACCGCGTTCACCTCTGGTACTGGCGCTGATTTTCAGCTCGCCGGTGCTGGCCGACGACCTGTTCCAGGACAGCGAACCGCTGCCGCAAAACCATTATGACCAGCGCCACGTGATGTATTTCAGTGCCGAGCTGGAACTTTAAGATGCCGTATCGTGCGGCCTGGAGAATACCGACCCTGGGCCGGTTGCTGGCGGTGCTTTGCCTGCTGTTCACCGGCGTGCTGGGCAGCCTGGCGAGCAATGCGGCCGACATTTTGCTCACGGGGGCCGAAGACAGCCCCGGTGTGCGGTCGTTTACCCGGGCCCTGAGCGAGTTGCGACCGAACGACAACGTGCGATTCCAGACGCTGACCAGTTTGCCGATACCGGGAAAACTGCCGGAAAACATCCGTTTGATTCTCCTCGACCTGCCCAGCCTCGACTGGCGCCTGCAGGACGCCCAGGGTCCGGCGACACTGGTGCTGCGCATCAGCCGCCTGCAAGCCCGGCAACGCTTGAGCAACTCGCTGCCGGGGCGCCTTTGCCTGCTGTGGAGCGATCCACCGCCGGACCGCCAATTACGCCTGACCCGCACCCTGTTGCCCCAAGCCAAACGCATTGGCGTGCTCTACGACAACCACAGTGAATTCCTGTTGGATGAGCTGCGTCAGGCCGCCCTCCCCCTGGGCCTTGAGGTGGTCACCCAACGCTGGGACAACATTCACGACAGCCGCCCGTTACAGACCTTGCTCAAGAACAGCGACGTGTTGCTGGGACTGGACGACGCCGACCTGTACAACCCGCAAACCGCAAAGAACCTGCTGCTGAGCAGCTACTCGCGGCAAATGGCACTGATCGGCCCCAACGCGGGCTTCGTCAAGGCCGGGAGCCTGGCCAGCACCTACAGCGATCAGAGCGACTGGCTGGCGGTCCTCGACGAATTGCTCGACCGGCCACCGGCCACCTGGCCACGCTCGCACTACCCCCACCGATTCAAGGTCGCGAGCAATCCCCAGGTGGCGCGTTCCCTCGGTATCGAACAGATAAACGAAGCGTCTGTCGCCACATTGCTGGCTGAAGGAGAACGCCGTCCATGAACCTGCGTCGTCGCTGGGACATCAACACCCGCACCCAACTCATCAGCCTCGGCCCTGCCCTGCTGCTGACATTGCTGCTGATCAGCTTCTTCACCTTCGTGCGTATCCAGGATCTGCGTCAGGAAATCTCCCACACCGGCCAGTTGATCGCCAACCAACTGGCCCCCGCCGCCGAGTACGGGGTGATTTCGGGCAACAGCGAAGTGCTTGAAACCTTGCTCAAGGCGACGCTGGCCACGCCCAACGTGAGCTTTCTGGAAGTCCAGGACAGCGCCAACCGGGTTCTGGTGTACGTCGAACAACCGAACGAACACCACAATCGCGCGCAACAGCTCGAAGTGTTCCAGGCCCCCATACGGCTCCAGCGAATCGCGTTGCACAATGACTTTTTCCAGAGCAGCAAAACCGCCACTGCTGCCCCCACCGAGGACTACCTCGGCCGGGTGATCGTCGGGCTGTCCAACGATGCCTTCAATCGGCGCCAGCAGGAAATCATGCTCAAGGCTGCCATTCTGGCGCTGTTTGCCCTGCTGTTTACCTTCCTCGTGGCCCGACGCCTGGCGGGCAGCCTGTCACAACCGATCCGTGATATCGGCAATGCCGTCAAGGCGATACAGGCCGGCGATTACAAAACACCGCTGCCGATTGTCGATGACACCGAGCTGGGGGCGCTGTCGCAACACATCAACAACCTCGCCAGCGGTCTCGAGCAGGCCAGCCGCGAACAGCACCAGGCCATGGCGCAGTTGATCCAGACCCGCGAAGAGGCGGAAAAGGCCAACAACGCCAAATCCGATTTCCTCGCCATGATGAGCCACGAACTGCGCACGCCGATGAATGGCGTACTGGGCATGCTGCAGTTGCTGGAAACCACCGACATGACCGAGGAACAGGTGGAGTACGCAGCGCTGGCCTCGGAATCCACCGAGCACTTGCTCAAGGTCATCAACGACATCCTGGATTTCTCGCGGATCGAACGTTCGGAGCTGGAACTGGAGCACATTCCTTTCAACCTCGCCGACCTGATCGGCAGTTGCGCCCAGTCGTTCCAGCACAGCGCCGCGCAACGCGGTCTCGACCTGCAATTGATGATCCCCGACGACATGCGCGGCCTGCAGGTCAAGGGCGACCCGACGCGTATCCGGCAGATACTGGTCAACCTGGTGGGCAACGCGCTGAAGTTCACCGAGCAGGGCCGCGTCACCCTCGAGGCGCAATGGCAGTCGCTGGATCACGAACTGCTTTGGTTCACCTGCACTGTGCGCGACAGCGGCATCGGCATCCCGGCCGAAAGCCTGGAATTGATGTTCAACGCTTTCCAGCAGGCCGACAGCTCCATTTCAAGACGCTACGGCGGCACCGGGCTGGGCCTGCCGATTGCCCGCACCCTCGCCGAACGCATGGGGGGTACCTTGCGCGCGCAGAGTGAGGAAGGCCGCGGTTCGGTGTTCACCCTGGAAATTCCCCTGGCCCTGCACCAGCAGACGCAGCCGCTGTTGCCCCACCGCACGCAAACCGGCGACAGCGACGGCGAAGGGCGCAATGTGCTTTTGGTCGAAGACAACCCGGTCAACCAGACGGTCATCGAAGCCATGTTGCGCAGTTTGGGCTTCAAGGTCAGTGTCGCCGCCGACGGCGCGCAGGCGGTACACAGTGCCGAGAGCCTGATTTTCGAAGCGATCCTGATGGATTGCCGCTTGCCGGTCATCGATGGCTATGAAGCCACCCGACAAATCCGCCAGTTACCCGGGTGCACCGACCTGCCGATCATCGCCCTGACCGCCAACGCCTTGCAGGGCGATCGCGAGGCCTGTCTGTCGGCAGGGATGAACGATTACCTGGCCAAGCCATTCAAACGGGCTGATCTGCAACAAATTCTGCAACGGTGGGTGCAGTAGTACAGGCCTTTCGACCATCTGCGACTGGCGTGAAAGGCGAAAGTGCGGCAGTCTTAGGCACCTCGACAAGCCCGAAAAGGGGCTTGAATAATAATTTCAGTGCACAAGTGTACATTCATGTCCTTGGTGCTGTGACTTTCACCACAACGCAATAGTCTATGAGTAGGCTGCCGGTTCGAGGCATGAACGCTTCGATCGGCCGGGAAGATTTGCCCCACCTGCCGCATGGGACTATTGAGGAGCTCGCATGACCAAACAAAACGCCTTTACCCGGGAAGACCTGCTGCGCTGCAGTCGCGGTGAGCTGTTCGGCCCTGGTAACGCGCAACTGCCCGCCCCGAACATGCTGATGGTTGATCGCATCACCCTGATCAGCGAAGAAGGTGGCAAGTACGGCAAAGGTGAATTGGTCGCCGAGCTGGATATCAATCCGGACCTGTGGTTCTTCGCCTGCCACTTCGAAGGCGATCCGGTGATGCCGGGCTGCCTGGGCCTCGACGCCATGTGGCAACTGGTCGGCTTCTTCCTGGGCTGGCAAGGCCTGCCGGGCCGTGGCCGTGCGCTGGGTTCGGGCGAAGTGAAATTCTTCGGACAGGTCCTGCCGACCGCCAAGAAAGTCACCTATAACATTCATATCAAGCGCGTCCTCAAGGGCAAGCTGAACCTGGCCATCGCCGACGGTTCGGTCACTGTCGACGGTCGCGAAATCTACACCGCCGAAGGCCTCCGGGTCGGCGTGTTCACCTCCACTGACAACTTCTAAGGGTTATCCGCATGCGCCGCGTCGTTATCACTGGTCTGGGCATCGTTTCTTGCCTGGGCAATGACAAAGAGACCGTCTCCGCTAACCTGCGTGCAAGCCGCCCTGGCATCCGGTTCAACCCGGAATATGCCGAAATGGGTCTGCGTAGCCAGGTTTCCGGCTCCATCGACCTCAACCTTGAAGAACTGATCGATCGCAAGATCTATCGCTTCGTCGGCCATGCGGCAGCTTATGCCTACCTGGCCATGAAAGACGCCATCACCGACTCGGGCCTGACCGAAGAGCAGGTTTCCAACCCGCGTACCGGCCTGATCGCCGGCTCCGGTGGCGCATCGACCCTGAACCAGATGGAAGCGCTGGACATCCTGCGCGAGAAAGGCGTCAAGCGCGTCGGCCCATACCGCGTCACGCGGACCATGAGCAGCACCGTTTCCGCTTGCCTGGCCACTCCGTTCAAGATCAAGGGCCTGAACTACTCCATCGCTTCTGCCTGCGCCACCAGTGCTCACTGCATCGGTACCGCCATGGAACAGATCCAGATGGGCAAGCAGGACATCGTCTTCGCCGGTGGCGGTGAAGAAGAGCACTGGAGCCAGTCGTTCCTGTTCGACGCCATGGGCGCCCTGTCCAGCAAGCGCAACGACACCCCCGAAAAAGCCTCCCGTGCCTACGACGCCGACCGTGACGGCTTCGTCATCGCCGGCGGTGGCGGCATGGTCGTGGTCGAAGAACTGGAACACGCTCTGGCCCGTGGCGCGAAGATCTACGCGGAAATCGTCGGCTACGGCGCGACTTCCGACGGCTACGACATGGTTGCCCCAAGTGGCGAAGGCGCGATCCGCTGCATGCAGCAGGCGCTGTCCACCGTCGACACCCCGATCGACTACCTGAACACCCACGGCACCTCGACTCCGGTCGGCGACGTAGCGGAAATGAAAGGCGTGCGTGAAGTGTTCGGCGACAAGGCTCCGGCCATCAGCTCCACCAAGAGCCTGTCGGGTCACTCCCTGGGCGCCGCCGGCGTTCACGAAGCGATCTACTGCATGCTGATGATGGAAGGCAACTTCATTGCCGGCTCCGCCAACATCGACGAGCTGGACCCTGAAGTGGCCGACCTGCCGGTGCTGACCAAGACCCGCGAAAACGCCACCATCAACACCGTGATGAGCAACAGCTTCGGTTTCGGTGGCACCAATGCCACGCTGGTACTGAAGCGCTGGGAAGGCAAGTGATTTCCCGCTGCTGAGCCGCACATGAAAACGCCCCGACTGGTTCGGGGCGTTTTTTTTTCGTCTGAAAATAGGGCAACACCACATCCTTGTGGGAGCGGGCTTGCTCGCGAAAGCGGTGAGTCAGCCGACATCCATGTTGAATGTTAAATCGCTTTCGCGAGCAAGCCCGCTCCCACAGGTTTTGCATTCAGCCTGCAGTTTCATCGTCACAAACATGAAACCTTTGTCATGAAACTCAATGGCCTGCGACCGAATGTCGCGTAGTTAGCGGGCTGCAGGACTGTTTCCGTTTTTGCAAAAAACCGTTACCAAACTCAACCATTTACTTAGCAAGCTACCAAACTCTATAACAGAGGCCTGCACACGCCTTGCTGCAGATAACAGAGATTGGAGCTAGCAGATGACTGTCAAAGTAACTGAACGCGACGATTCACATAAATCCCACGAGGGTGTGGCCGCCGGCATCCGGATCTGGGACGTACACCAACAAGACCTGCTGGTCGGTATGTTCCATTCCGAAGCCGACGCGCAAAACTACAGGGCCGAACTGGAAATGCTCGAGCGTAAACGCGAGCTCGCAACCGGTTGAAAACAGACTCGACCATGGTGCAGCCTGCCCTTTCCTGCCGGGCAGGCTGCATCCACATCAGACAACCTCGATCAGCGTCAAATGAAGGTCATCTTCGATCTTCACCGAAGGAACACTTTCAACAATCCAGCCCGCTTGAAGCCTGACCACCTCGACCTCGCCATTGCCCATTCCGTCATTGCGGATCGAAAACTGCAGCGATGAGGGGTGACGCTTGGAATAATTGAAAGGCAAGCCACAGGCAATCAGGAAATCGATTTTTGCTTCGGTCAACTCAACTTGAATGTCGCGCTCGCCTTCTTTCAGACTGTAGTAATCCAGGCACAAGTTGATTGCAAAAGGGCAGCCATTGACGAGGCTGTTGATGAACCGCCCCTCATAACCATCGAAATAACTGTGTTCAGCCCGCACGCTGCTTAGCTTCTTCACCTTGACTTCGATTTCCTCGGAAATCTTGAACAGCCAAAAGTCCCCCTCCGAAGCCAGGTGTTTACCGAAGTCGATACCTGATACATGGCGCTTCGGCCACATCGACATCAAAGGAATATCGACTTCATATTCTTTATTGGTGATCGCCAGCAAGTAATTAATAACGTCGTAATAACCCGACTCACCTTCTCCAACCTTGATGAGTGTTGCACAGCTTCCCGCCAGCAATACGACCTTTCCATAGCGCTCCACTGGCAGTTCGGTCATCAATAAAGCTATGCATGCTGGCACTTTCTCCAGGTAGGCAGAATTCAGCTCATGGAGTTCCTCCACATTGCGAACCTCGCGCCAGGGGATGTTCCAGAAGAACTCAGGCAGGGTAAAGAAAACACAAGCGGTCGCGCCATGATCTTCGCGAGCAGCTTTTGCAGCGATCTTGATTTTTCGGCGTACAAGCTCGGCACGAGCGACAAGTTCATCGTCCAGATAATCGCTAATGGATTGTCCGAGCGGTCGTGACTGTGAAAGCTGCGACTTGAAAGTGGGTTGGCGTAACGAAGCGATACTGACAAACATTTATCCCATCCTTGGATACTAAAGCTCATTTCACTTGCTTTCTCCTGACACAAATATCCTTGCAAAAAGATATTATTCCCTGCAAAAGAAAACCCGAAAGATCGTATCGACACAACCTTTCGGGCTCAATGAATTATTCATGCAAAGTACTAGCAAACATGTAAGCCTGCTAGAACATTGAATCTGTTACCACATCAGGTCATCAGGAATCTGATAGGCCGCATACGGATCGTCCTCGGCGATGACCTCTTCAGTCTGCACATTGAGCTGCACGATGCGCTGCGGGTCGCGCTCCTGAATCTTCAGCGCCGCCTCGCGCGGAATCACTTCGTAGCCACCAGCGTGATGCACGATAGCCAACGATCCACTGCTGAGCTTGTTGCGCATCAGGGTGTTGACGCAGATGCGCTTGACCTTCTTGTCGTCGACGAAGTTGTAGTAGTCCTCGGTCGTCAGCTTTGGCAGGCGCGAGACTTCGATCAGCTGCTTGACCTGCGCGGCACGAGCCTTGGCCTCGGCTTTCTCCTGCTGCTGGCGGTTGAGTTCCTGATCGCGCTTGACCTTCTCGGCCATGGCTTCCTGCGCTGCGCGCTGTTGGGAGTCATCCAGCTCGATCTGGCCTTTGTGGGCCAGGCGCTGTTGTTTCTGCTTGTCTTTGCTGACCTGCTTGGCCTGCTTCTGGTTGACCAGCCCTGCTTTGAGCAACTGGTCGCGAAGGGAAATGCTCATGGTGCTTATTACTCACTTGGGCCACGGCTCAACCGCAGCTGGGCAAATTCTTTTCCTGACGTTTGGCTTCGCCCCACAAGGCGTCCAACTCTTCGAGGGTGCAATCTTCTATGGGACGACGGGTATCGCGCAATGCCTGTTCGATAAAACGAAAGCGTCTTTCAAACTTGCCGTTGGCGCCACGCAGTGCGGTTTCCGGATCAACCTTGAGATGCCGCGCCAGATTGACCACGGAAAACAGCAGGTCGCCGATCTCGTCGGCCACGGCTTCGGGATCGTTTTCCGACATGGCTTCGAGCACTTCATCGAGTTCCTCACGCACTTTATCGAGCACCGGCAAGGCGTCCGGCCAGTCGAAGCCGACCTGCCCCGCGCGCTTCTGCAATTTTGCCGAACGCGACAGCGCCGGTAATGCAGCGGGGACGTCATCGAGCAACGACAACTGCTCGGGTGCCGAAGATTTCTCCGCACGCTCTTCGGCCTTGATCTCTTCCCAGCGCTGCTTGACCTGCTCCTCACTCAGGCGTGGGACATCCAGAGGCGCGTACAGATCACCGGTGGGGAACACGTGGGGATGACGGCGGATCAGTTTGCGGGTGATGCTGTCAACTACGCCGGCGAACTCAAAGCGCCCTTCCTCGCGAGCCAACTGGCTGTAATACACCACCTGGAACAGCAGATCGCCCAGCTCGCCCTGCAAGTGATCGAAGTCACCGCGTTCGATCGCGTCGGCGACTTCGTAGGCTTCCTCAAGGGTGTGCGGGACGATGGTGGCGTACGTTTGCTTGATGTCCCATGGGCAACCGTACTGCGGGTCGCGCAGGCGGTTCATGAGGTGTAGCAAATCTTCAAGTGAATACATCGATCAATCTCTACTGGACCCTGTGGGAGCGGGCTTGCTCGCGAAGAGGGAGTATCAGGCTACACAGATGTCGACTGACACACCGCTTTCGCGAGCAAGCCCGCTCCCACATTGGATCGGCGCTGTTCATCAAGGTGTGCGGTTACGCCGCGTTTCGATGATGTTCGGCAACTGGGAAATCCGCCCCAGCAACCGCCCCAATGCATCCAGCCCCGGAATCTCGATGGTCAGGGACATCAGCGCAGTGTTGTCCTCCTTGTTCGAGCGGGTGTTGACCGCCAGCACGTTGATCCGCTCGTTGAGCAGCACTTGCGACACGTCACGCAGCAAACCGGAACGGTCGTAGGCGCGGATGACGATGTCCACCGGATAGGTGAGCACCGGCACCGGCCCCCAACTGACCTGGATGATCCTCTCCGGCTCGCGCCCGGCCAGCTGCAGCACCGAGGCGCAGTCCTGGCGGTGAATGCTCACACCGCGCCCCTGGGTGATGTAGCCGACGATGGCATCGCCCGGCAATGGCTGGCAGCAGCCGGCCATCTGGGTCATCAAGTTGCCGACGCCCTGGATCTGGATATCACCGCGCTTGCCCGGTTTGTAGCCCGTGGCCTTGCGTGGAATCAGTTCCAGCTGTTCGTTGCCGCGCTCCGGCTCGACCAGTTGCTGCGCCAGGTTGACCAGTTGCGCCAGACGCAAGTCGCCGGCACCGAGGGCGGCGAACAGGTCTTCGGCGGTTTTCATGTTGGCCTTGTCGGCCAGCTTGTCGAAATCCACCGCAGGCAAGCCGAGGCGATTGAGCTCGCGCTCAAGCAGGGTTTTACCAGCCGCGACGTTCTGGTCGCGAGCCTGCAGCTTGAACCAGTGAACGATCTTCGCCCGTGCCCGCGACGTGGTGACGTAACCCAGGTTCGGGTTCAGCCAGTCGCGGCTCGGGGTGCCGTGCTTGCTGGTGATGATCTCGACCTGTTCACCGGTTTGCAGGCTGTAGTTGAGCGGCACGATGCGCCCGTTGATCTTGGCGCCACGGCAGTTATGACCGATTTCGGTGTGCACGCGGTAGGCGAAGTCCAGCGGCGTCGCGCCCTTCGGCAAGTCGATGGCATGACCGTCCGGGGTGAAGATATAGACCCGGTCGGGCTCGATATCGACCCGCAGCTGTTCGGCCAGACCACCGATGTCGCCCAGCTCCTCGTGCCATTCGAGCACCTGACGCAGCCAGGATATTTTCTCTTCGTAGTGATTGGAACCGGATTTGACGTCGGTGCCCTTGTAGCGCCAGTGCGCGCACACGCCGAGCTCGGCTTCCTCATGCATCGCGTGGGTGCGGATCTGCACTTCCAGCACCTTGCCCTCAGGGCCGATCACCGCCGTGTGCAGCGAGCGATAGCCGTTTTCCTTGGGGTTGGCGATGTAGTCGTCGAACTCTTTCGGGATGTGCCGCCACAGGGTGTGGACGATACCGAGCGCGGTGTAGCAGTCGCGCATTTCCGGCACCAGCACACGAACGGCACGCACGTCGTAGATCTGGCTGAACTCCAGACCCTTGCGCTGCATTTTGCGCCAGATCGAATAGATGTGTTTGGCCCGGCCGCTGATGTCGGCATCGACGCCGGTGGCCTGCAATTCGTTTTTCAGCTGGCTCATCACGTCGCTGATGAAGCGCTCGCGATCCAGTCGCCGCTCGTGGAGCAACTTGGCGATCTGCTTGTACTGGTCCGGCTCCAGGTAACGGAAGGACAAGTCTTCCAGTTCCCACTTGATGTGGCCGATACCCAGGCGGTGGGCCAGTGGCGCATAAATGTCGAAGACTTCACGGGCCACGCGGTTGCGCTTTTCGTCGTCGGCGGTTTTCACCGCACGGATGGCGCAGGTGCGTTCGGCCAGCTTGATCAGGGCGACGCGAACGTCGTCAACCATGGCCACCAGCATCTTGCGCAGGTTTTCCACCTGGCCCTGGGTGCCCAGCACCAAAGATTTTCGCGGACTCAGGCTGTCGCTGATCGCGGCCATGCGCTGCACGCCATCGATGAGTTTGGCTACCACCGGACCGAAGCGCTGGCTGACCGCCGGCAACTTGATCTGGCCTTCGCGTACGCCTCGATACAGGATCGCGGCGACCAAAGAGTCCTGGTCGAGTTTGAGATCGGCGAGGATCTCGGCGATCTCAAGTCCGGTACGGAAAGTCGAGTTACCTTCCGACCACAGATTCTGTGCCGCATTGGCTTGTTGTTCGGCCTCGCGAGCGTACTCGCAGGCTTCCTTCAAGGCTTCGCGATCCAGTGCCAGATCGACACTCACCGCGTGATCGAGCCAAGCCTCGAGATTGATACTGCCGTCGGTGTTGATCGGCTGGTGTGCTCTCACCTGTACCATCTTGCTTACCTTCCCTACGACGCAGATTCAATGCGTCAAATCGCTGACCTTCGTTGCCGGTGCGCCCACGTCGGGCTCGGTGCGCGGCTGCACGGGCGGGCCAGTCGGACCAGACGAGCATCCTAGCTCGCTTCAAATAACGCCATGGCCTCGACATGTGCCGTTTGAGGAAACATATCGAGAATCCCGGCACGTTTTAACCGGTAGCCCTGCTTGATCAATTCGACCGTGTCGCGCGCCAGCGTTGCCGGGTTGCATGACACATACACCAACCGCTCGGCGCCCAGGGTCTTGAGCTTGCGCACAACCTCGAAAGCACCGTCACGCGGTGGGTCCAAGAGTACCGCACAAAAGCCTTCGGCGGCCCATTCGGCGTCCGTCAAAGGCTGGGATAAATCGGCCTGAAAAAACCTCGCGTTATGCAGATTGTTGCTAGCGGCATTCGCCGCCGCCCGGTCGACCATCACCTGCACGCCTTCCACTGCCACCACTTCGCGAGCAGCCTTGGCCAGCGGCAAGGCAAAATTGCCCAGGCCGCAGAACAGATCGAGTACGCGCTCATCCGCCGTCGGCTTCAACCAATCCAGCGCCTGGGCGACCATCGCTTCGTTGACGCCGGCGTTGACCTGGATGAAATCTCCCGGCCGATACGCCAGTTCCAGGTCCCACTGCTCAAGACGATAGCCCAGCGACTGGTCAGCCTCGACCGGTTGCGGTTCACCGTCGCCATGCAGCCACAACTGGGCCTCATGGAACGCGCAGAAATCCTTGAGGATGGTCATGTCACTTTCAGACAACGGCGCCATGTGCCGCAGCAAGACCGCCAGCGTCGAGCCGCTGAACAACTCCACGTGCCCCAGTGCCTGGGGTTTGCTCAAGCGCCGCAACATTTCCGGCAAGCGGGCCATGATCGGTTGCAAGGGCTGTACCAGCACCGGGCAATCGTCGATGCCAACGATGTCCTGGCTGCCGGCGGCACGGAAACCGACTTCGAGCTTTTTCGCCTTCATGTCCCAGCGCACCGCCACGCGGGCGCGACGCCGGTAGGCGAATTCCGCACCGCTCAAAGGCGGCGCCCACTCTTCGGGTTCGACGCCCGCAACCTTCGACAACTGCTCGGCGAGCATGCGCTGTTTCAGGGCGAGTTGTTCGTTATGAGGCAGATGCTGCACGCTGCAACCGCCGCAGCGACCGGCATGGGCGCACGGTGCCGGGCGGCGCAATTCGCTGGCCTTGAACACCCGTTCGGTACGCGCCTCGACCACTTTGCCGTGGGCGCCGAGCACACGCGCTTCAATCTCCTCACCGGCCAACGCGCCGATGACGAACCAGGTGCGGCCTTCGAAAAACGCGATGCCGCGACCGTCATTGGCCAGGCGCTCGATGGTCAGGCGCTGCTTTTTGCCGGTCGGGATTTGCGGGGCCTTGCTGCCACCGGTGGGCTGGAAGCGCAGGCCTCTTTCATGCTTGGCCATCAGTTGGGCGCGTCGAAAATGCCGGTCGACAGGTAACGGTCGCCACGGTCGCAGATGATCGCGACGATCACCGCGTTTTCAACTTCTTTGGACAGGCGCAGCATTGCCGCCACGGCACCGCCCGAGGACACGCCACAGAAAATGCCTTCTTCGCGGGCCAGCCGACGGGTCACGTCTTCGGCTTCGCTTTGAGCCATGTCGACGATCCGGTCCACGCGTTCAGCCTGGTAGATCTTCGGCAGGTATTCCTGGGGCCAGCGGCGGATGCCCGGGATCGCCGAGCCTTCCATCGGTTGCAGGCCGATGATCTGCACGTTGTCGTTCTGCTCTTTCAAGTAGCGCGACACACCCATGATGGTCCCGGTGGTGCCCATGGAGCTGACGAAATGGGTGATGGTGCCCTCGGTCTGGCGCCAGATTTCCGGGCCGGTGGTGGTGTAGTGCGCTTCGGGGTTGTCACCGTTGGCGAACTGATCCAGAACCTTGCCGCGACCTTCGGCTTCCATCTTCTGTGCGAGGTCACGGGCGCCTTCCATGCCCTGTTCCTGGCTGACCAGGATCAGTTCGGCACCATAGGCGGTCATGGCCGCCTTTCGTTCGGCGCTGGAGTTGTCCGGCATGATCAGGATCATCTTGTAACCCTTGATCGCCGCGGCCATGGCCAGGGCGATCCCGGTGTTGCCCGAGGTCGCTTCGATCAGCGTATCGCCGGCATGGATCTGCCCGCGCAGTTCGGCACGGGTGATCATCGACAGCGCCGGACGGTCCTTGACCGAACCCGCCGGGTTGTTCCCTTCGAGCTTGAGCAAAAGGGTGTTGCTGGTGGCGCCGGGCAGGCGCTGCAAACGGACCAGCGGAGTGTTGCCGACGCAATCGGCGATAGTTGGGTACTGCAAGGTCATGGCGTATTCGCAATCCAGACTGCGGGGGCGCCTATCATACCGGCAAACCTCGGAAGGCCATATCACGCAAAGTGTGGTGCTTATGGTTTATGGGAATAAGCGGCAAGCCTTGAGCTGCAAGCGGCAAGTGGCGGTGCCACTCGGAGCATGAAAAACAGGGGTTGTTATGGTGGGAGTGAGGGCCTCTTCGCGGGCAAGCCCGCTCCCACAGGGGGCTGGGGTAATTACAGGTTTCGCGGTTCAAACACAGTCAGTGTGGGAGCGGGCTTGCCCGCGAAGGCGTCGGCACTGACGCTACTGACATCCGCCAACAGCCGCATATTCAAACGCAAACCGATCCCGGTGTTCTGCGCCCAAAGCTGTCCGCCCTGACGCTGCACCGCATTCCTGGCAATACTCAACCCCAACCCAAACCCGCCATCCCCCGGCCGCGAACCGTCGAGGCGTGTGAAGGGCAGGAAGATCCGCTCCAGATCAGATTCCGCCACACCGCCGCCCTGATCCTCCAGCCACAGATGCCAGTATTTACCCTCGCGCTGTCCGCCAAGGTGGACCATACCGCCCTCGGGCGAATGCCGAATCGCATTGCGCAGAATGTTTTCCAGGGCCTGGGCCAGGGTGTTGAGATGACCGCGCACCCAGCAGGATGCATCCACCGTGCATTGCAGCCGAGTATCAGGCCAACCGCTTTCATAGCAGGCATTCTCCGTGAGCATCTCCCACAGCGCCTGGATCTGGATCGCTTCGTCGGGCAAGCGGGTGCGCTCGGTGTCCAGCCAGGCCAGCTGTAGCGTGTCTTCCACCAGGCGCTGCATGCCATCGACCTCCCGGCCGATGCGCTCGCGCAATAGCTCCAGCCCCTGCTCGCTTTCACTGGCCACCCGCAAGCGGCTCAAGGGCGTACGCAGTTCGTGGGACAAGTCGCGCAGCAGTTGCTGCTGCAAGGCCACGGTACTTTGCAGGCGTTCAGACATGTGATCGAACGCCCTGCCCAGCTCGCCCAGTTCATCCGAACGAATGGTGGTCCGGCTCGAAAGCCGTACGTTCAGTTGATCGGCACGCCAGGCATTGGCCTGCTCACGCAAGTGGTTGAGTGGCACCACCAGCAAACGGTAGAGCCCGACGCACAGCAGCAAAGTGAAAAGCCCCGGAATCACGCCGTTGGTGATCACCCGCCAGAACACCCGGTATTGCCCAGGCAGAAAGCGTTCGGGCAACTCGATCACCAGGCTGCCGGCGGACGAGTCACCGGGAAACGGTATGCGCATCCATGGCCGGCCTTTCTTGTGGATGGGCCAATCGAGGCCGCGTAAAAAAGTCAGGCGTTCGACTTCCTTGTCCGTCAGCGACTGATTGCTCAAGGACTGCAAATCACCGTCGATGACACCGACCCAGCCTTTTTCCCGCTGATGCATGCTCTGCAGCCAGTCATCGACACCGGCGCTCTGGCGCTGCTGCCATGCCTGCTCGGCCTCGGCAGCGTAGCGCGTCAGGGTGCCGCGGGCCTCATCGGAGAGGAACTGGTTGCGCTGTTCCATGTAACGGCCCCAGGACCAACTCAACCAGATCATCAGCAGACAGAATGCGACCAATAGGCAAGCAAGCTTCCAGAACAGCGAATGCCTGCCCGGCAAGTTACATTTCATCGGCGGCGCTCAGGATGTAACCCTTGCCCCAGACCGTGCGCACTTCGCGCTCGGTGTAGCCAATGGCCTTGAGCTTGCGGCGGATCTGGCTGATGTGCATGTCCAGGCTGCGGTCATGGGCCGCGTAACCCCGCTGCAACACCTGCTGATAAAGGAAGGCTTTGCTCAAGACTTCGTCGGCGCTGCGGTGCAGTGTCTCCAGCAATCGATACTCGCTGCGGGTCAGGCCGCCGGCCCGTTCGCCATAAAACACCTCGAAGCTGTCATCGTCGAAACGCAGGCTGTCCATCGAAGGGGCTGGCACTGCGGGGACGGGGCGGCGGTCGAGGGCCACCCGCCGCAGGATGGCTTCGATGCGCACCCGCAACTCCACCATGCTGAAGGGCTTTGGCAGGTAATCGTCGGCCCCCAGGCGAAAGCCGCTGATGCGGTCGGCCTCGGCACCGAGAGCCGACATCAGCAACACCGGGGTGGAATGGCTCTGACGCAATTGGGTCAGCACCGCCAGACCGTCCATGCCCGGCAGCAGAATATCCATCAGCACCACATCGAAAGGTTGCCGTCGGGCCATGTCCAGGCCTTCCTGGCCGTTCTGGCACCAGGTCACCTGGAAGCCGCTGCGGTCCAGATGCTCATGCACGTAGGCGCCCAGCACGAGGTCGTCTTCAATGGACAGGATTCGGGGGAGGCTGGCAGTGATGGGAGTCATGACTATCTGCAAACAATTCTCAGTTCAGCGATTATTCAAGATTGCCTCGCCAGGGGCAACCCACCGCTTGGCTGTAGCACCAATGAACTGAGCAGGCCGACGAATGGCAGCCGCATTTTTACGAAGATTGCCCGCGAGCAAATCGCTACACTGCGCAAGTGCTGCATGGCGGATATTCGTGCAGGTCTATGAATAGCGGGATGCAGGAGAGATGCGTGCTCAAGAAACTGGGAATCAAAGGCCGCGTGCTGTTGCTGACCCTGTTGCCGACCAGCCTGATGGCGTTGGTGCTGGGAGGGTATTTTACCTGGATGCAACAGGCTGACCTGCAAACCCAACTCATGCAGCGCGGCGAAATGATCGCCGAGCAGTTGGCTCCCCTGGCGGCGCCGGCCATGGGCCATCAGGACAACGAACTGCTCGAACGCATCGCCACCCAGGCCCTGGAACAAACCGACGTACGGGCCGTGACCTTCCTGTCTCCCGACCGCACGCTGCTGGCCCACGCCGGCCCGACCATGCTCAACCAGAAGCCTTCCGGCAGTGGCACGCAGATGCTGCGCCGCAGCGGTAACGATGCGACCCGCTATCTGCTGCCGGTATTCGGCAAACACCGCAACCTGGCCGGGGAAGTGATTCCCGAAGAAGCCGACCGCCTGCTGGGCTGGGTCGAACTGGAGCTGTCCCATAACAGCATGCTGTTGCGCGGTTACCGCAGCCTGTTCGCCAGCCTGATGCTGATCGCAGCCGGGCTGATCGGTGCGGCACTGCTGGCCCTGCGCATGGGTCGCACGATCAACCGGCCGCTCAGCCAGATCAAGCAGGCCGTGGCCCAACTCAAGGACGGCCATCTGGAAACCCGCTTGCCGCCCCTCGGCAGCCAGGAGCTGGACGAACTGGCCTCCGGCATCAATCGCATGGCCGGCACCCTGCAAAATGCCCAGGAAGAATTGCAGCACAGCATCGACCAGGCCACCGAAGACGTACGCCAGAACCTGGAAACCATCGAGATCCAGAACATCGAGCTGGACCTGGCGCGCAAGGAGGCCCTGGAAGCAAGCCGGATCAAGTCCGAGTTCCTGGCCAACATGAGCCATGAAATCCGCACGCCGCTCAACGGCATTCTCGGCTTCACCCACCTGTTGCAAAAAAGCGAGCTCACCCCACGCCAGCTCGACTACCTGGGTACCATCGAAAAGTCCGCCGACAGCCTGCTGGGCATCATCAACGAGATTCTCGACTTCTCGAAAATCGAGGCCGGCAAGCTGGTGCTCGACCATATTCCGTTCAACCTGCGCGACCTGCTGCAGGACACCCTGACCATTCTCGCCCCCGCCGCCCACGCCAAGCAGCTGGAACTGGTGAGCCTGGTGTACCGGGACACGCCGCTGTCCCTGGTCGGCGACCCGCTGCGGCTCAAGCAGATCCTGACGAACCTGGTGAGCAACGCAATCAAGTTCACTCGCGAAGGCACCATCGTCGCCCGCGCCATGCTCGAAGAAGAGCACGAAGACACCGTGCAACTGCGCATCAGCATTCAGGACACCGGCATCGGTCTGTCCAACCAGGACGTGCGCGCCCTGTTCCAGGCTTTCAGCCAGGCCGACAACTCGCTGTCGCGGCAACCTGGCGGCACGGGCCTGGGCCTGGTGATTTCCAAGCGCCTGATCGAACAGATGGGCGGCGAGATCGGCGTCGACAGCACACCCGGGGAAGGCTCGGAATTCTGGATCAGCCTGAGCCTGCCAAAAGCCCGCGACGATGCCGAAGACCTGCCCGCCGCGCCCTTGCTCGGGCGTCGGGTGGCGGTCCTGGAAAACCACGAACTGGCCCGACAGGCCTTGCAGCATCAACTGGAAGACTGCGGCCTGAGTACCACGCCGTTCAATACCCTGGAAAGCCTGACCAATGGCGTCACCGCCGCCCACCAGACCGATCAGGCGATCGACCTTGCCGTGCTCGGCATCACCAGCAACGACATGCCGCCGGAACGCCTCAACCAGTACATCTGGGACCTCGAACACCTTGGCTGCAAAGTGCTGGTGCTGTGCCCGACCACGGAACAGACGCTGTTCCACCTTTCCGTGCCTAACCCCCACAGCCAGCTCCAGGCGAAACCGGCCTGTACCCGCAAGCTGCGACGCTCCCTGTCTGACCTGGTCAGCCCGCGCCCGATGCGCAGCGAGCCGGGCGAACCGGTGTCCAGCCGTGCACCAAAGGTGCTGTGCGTCGATGACAACCCGGCCAACCTGATGCTGGTGCAGACCCTGCTCGAAGACATGGGCGCCAAGGTGCTCGCGGTGGAAAGCGGTTATGCCGCGGTCAAGGCGGTACAAAACGAGACATTCGACCTGGTATTGATGGACGTGCAGATGCCCGGCATGGACGGCCGCCAGAGCACCGAGGCGATTCGCCAGTGGGAAAGCGAGCGGCATTGCACGCCATTGCCTATCGTGGCCCTCACCGCCCACGCCATGGCCAACGAAAAACGCGCACTGCTGCAAAGCGGCATGGACGACTACCTGACCAAACCGATCAGTGAACGACAATTGGCCCAGGTGGTGCTGAAGTGGAGCGGCCTGGCGTTGCGCAATCACAGCCCGGAGCGCTCCGGCGATGGGCACGGCAGCGCCCATGACCTGTTGGTGCTCGACCACGAGGAAGGATTGCGCCTGGCCGCCGGCAAGGCGGATCTGGCCGCAGACATGCTGGCGATGCTGTTGGCATCCCTGGAGGCTGACCGCGAAGCCATCCGTCTGGCTCAGCAGAGCAATGACCACAACGCCTTGATCGAACGGGTCCATCGCTTGCATGGCGCGACACGCTACTGCGGCGTACCGCAATTGCGTGCGGCCTGCCAACGCAGCGAAACCCTGCTCAAGCAACAGGATCCGAAAGCCAGCGTGGCACTGGACGAACTCGACCGGGCGATCAATCGCCTGGCAGCCCACGCGCGAATGAACGCTTGATGCAGCGCAATCGCGGGAATCAAATATCAGCGTAAGCTCTGTGGGAGCTGGCTTGCCTGCGATGGCGGCCTCAAGGACAACGTAGAGTTTGATCCCCTCATCGCCGGCAAGCCAGCGCCTACAGGAACGAGGCAAAGAGGAAATCATGCGCACGATTCTTTTCAGCAGCCAGAACTACGACATCGACAGTTTTCTCGCGGCCGGGCGACCGGCCGGCATCGAGCTGCAATTTCAGCCTGCGCGCCTGAGCCTCGACACGGTCGCGCTCGCCCAAGGGTATGAAGCGGTCTGCGCGTTCATCAATGATGACCTCGGCGCGGCAGTACTCGAGCGCCTGGCCGCTGGAGGCACCCGCCTGATCGCCCTGCGCTCGGCGGGTTACAACCACGTCGACTTGCCAACGGCAAAACGTCTGGGACTGGCCATCGTGCGCGTCCCGGCCTATTCGCCCCACGCCGTGGCCGAACACGCAGTGGCGCTGATCCTCGCACTCAACCGCCGCTTGCCCCGTGCCTACAACCGCACCCGCGAAGGGGATTTCAGGCTTCAGGGGCTGACCGGTTTCGACCTGGTGGGCAAGACGGTCGGCGTGGTCGGCACCGGGCAAATCGGCGCCACCTTCGCCAAAATCATGAACGGTTTTGGCTGCCGGTTACTGGCCTATGACCCCTACCCCAACCCGCAGGTCGAAGCCTTGGGCGCGCGCTACCTGGGCCTGCCGCAACTGCTGGCCGAATCGCAGATCATCAGCCTGCACTGCCCGCTCAACGAACAGAGCAAGCACTTGATCAACCGTGAATCACTGGCGCACATGCAGCCGGGCGCGATGCTGATCAATACCGGACGTGGCGGCCTGGTGGACACCCCGGCGCTGATCGACGCATTGAAAGACGGTCGCCTCGGCTATCTGGGGCTGGACGTGTATGAGGAGGAGGCGCAACTGTTCTTCGAGGACCGTTCCGACTTGCCGTTGCAAGACGATGTGCTGGCCCGGTTGCTGACCTTTCCCAACGTGATCGTCACCGCACACCAGGCCTTTCTGACCCACGAAGCGCTGGATGCGATTGCCGCCACCACGTTGCGCAACATCGCCGTCTGGATGGCGGGCACGCCGGAAAACCTGGTCACGGGTGACTGAAACGGATCGAAGGTCATCGGCCTGCGCGATGCGGCATGCAAGCCCGTGCTAGCATATCGCGCATATTTGGAGGACCCATGGTCGAACACGATTTCCGCTACAGCCTGATGAACCCGCAACACACCCTCACCGAATGCCGCGCCCTGGTGCCGGGGCGCTATCAGGTCACCGGCAACGGTGGCTCGATTCGCAACAACGACGTGCTGGTCGTGACCCTCAAGGGCGCCAAGGACTTGTCCATGCGCCTGACCGTCGAAACGGTTCGCCACCTGATCAATCCGCCCGGCCAATGGGTCGCGGTGGCCAGCGGCCCGGTGTTCGGCGAACTGGCGATCCATACCTGGCAAGTGAACTGCGACAGCTGCGCCAAAGCGCTGAACTTCGAGTTCGCCGTCGACGCCAAGCTGGGCAACAAGGCCGAAAAACCTGCCGCCACCGCGCGCATTGCCGAGCTGGGCTGGACCACCGTCGGCGAGAAACACCTGTGCCCGAAATGCCAGGAGCCTGCGTGATGAAACGCCTCGCTCTGAGCGCGATGACCGGTGCCAGCCTGCTGGGCTGCGCCGCCGAGCCGGTGCAGCTTGAACACAATCGCAGCTACATCCTGGAGTGGATCGGCGAGCGGCCGCTGATGGACTACAGCCACCTGACCATCACGCTCGGTGAAGATGGCCGGGCCTACGGCAATGGCGGCTGCAACCACTGGTTCGCGCCGTACACCCTGGAGGGCGACAAACTGACCTTCGGCAAAATCGGCAGCACCCGCAAACTGTGCGCGCCGGCGCTGATGGAGCAGGAAAAACGCTTCCTGCAGGCCCTGGAAAACGTCCAGCGCTGGGACGTCTCCCCGATCGAGCAGATCCGCTTCTGGCCAGCCGAAGGCAAGCCGTTGCGCTGGTGGCTTGAAGAGGGTTGATCCACAAAAAAGATCGCAGCCTGC